>JAPLHH010000087.1 GCA_026389735.1 Chloroflexota bacterium
AGGGCTCCCTCAGAATGACAGTCCTTTGGATGTTTGGGTCATTGGTATTTAGAGAATTTGAAATAGTTTAGAATTTAGGGTTTAGTATTTAGGATTTTTACCGCAATGTGTGGGTTTCAACAAGTCACTCTCTGGCTAATATGCGGTTTATCTCCGTCTTCAATTGCTCGGCCTCAAACGGCTTCATCATGTAAGGTGCTTTTGTCTTGGCAAGAAAATCCGTGGTACGTTTCCCCATAACATCGCCGGTGATGAAGACCACTCTCTTCTTCAGAGACGGAGCTATTTCTTGAAATTGCTTATACAGCTCAATACCGCTTATGCCCGGCATCTTGATATCAAGCAGGATGAGGCTGTACCTCTTACTCTCAATCCTTTTCAAGGCATCTTCGGCATTGCCCACAGCTTCAACCTCATGCCCTTCTTCACTCAGCACGCGGCTGACAAACTGCCTTATCACAGGCTCATCATCTATTACCAGTATCTTAGCCTTGGTCGCCTTCTTAGGCTCTTTGGCTGTCGGCTCAAGCAGCACCGATTGTTTGTCTTCAGTGACTATGGGCAGCTCCACAAAGAAGGTTGCCCCTCTACCTAACTTGCTTTCAACCCATATCATGCCTTTATGTTCGGTTATTATCCCGTGGCAGACGTTCAAGCCAAGCCCTGTCCCCTGGCCTACCTCTCTGGTAGTAAAGAAGGGGTTAAATATTCTCTCCAGGTTCTCCTTAGTTATACCCGGACCGTTGTCTTTAAAGGATATCCGGATGGTGTTATCTACCTGCTTTGTCTTAATCGACAGCTTACCGCCACCGTGGGCTAATTTCATCTCCGTCTCAGCATTTATGATTAAATTCAGGAACACTTGCTGAAGTTGACCAGTGTCGACGATGGTCATGGGCAAGTCGCGAGCTGGTTGGAAAGCCACCCTTATATTATTGGATGCTAACTCATAGGCTCGCAGGTCGAGTGTGGTACTTATAATTTCGTTAATGTTGGCGAATCCTTGCTCTGGCTTTTGCTGCCGGGCAAAGGTGAGCAATTTCCTTACAATACCAGCCACCCGTTGGGCTCCTTCATTGATAGTCTCTAAGTCGTGTCTGATGTCCTGGGGTATATCCTTTCTGGTTAATAGCAAGTGGGCATAACCGATAACCCCGGTCAGTGGGTTATTTATCTCGTGGGCGACACCCGAAGCCAGCTCGCCGACAGAAGCCAATCGACTGGCAAACTGAGCCCTCTGCTCCATTTGCTTTCTTTCTACTTCTGCTTGCTTACGTTCGGTAACATCAAGGAAGATTCCCCGAAAGCCGATTATCTCGCCCCTCTCGTTTCGTAGGGGAAAGGCCGAGGTTTCGGCAACTATTCGCGTTCCGTCCTTTCTAATCCGTTCCATAGGGAACCCTGTGATTGGCTTTCCTGTCCGGTAGACCTGGTTGAATGCCTTATACACGCGTTGCACATCATCTTCGGGCGTGTAAACCCGATAGTTCACCCCCATCATCTCTTCTCTGGAATAGCCTAACTGGCGACACAGCGCATCGTTGAAAAAAGTGAAGTTGCCGGCGAGGTCCACCTCGTAGTAGGCCTCTTCCATTTCATCGAGAACAGTCCGATATCTCTCCTCTGATTGTCTCAGGGCTTCCTCGGCCTGCTTGCGTTCACTTATATCACTGCAAGCCCCGATCATTCTGTAGGCATTTCCTTTTTCATCCCAAAAGGCTGTGCCCCTGTCAATCCAGTAGTGGATATTGCCATCCTTCTCTATGACGCGGTACTCCTCAGAATAGGGTGCCCTTGTGGTTAAATGCAGGTCAAGCGCTGCCATTACGTGGTCATGGTCAGCGGGATGAATTGCCTTTTCCCAGGCTTCTATCGTCCTGGTAAATTCACCTGGGGCATAGCCAAGCATTTCATCTATATTGCCGAACCAATCTAGTTTTCCTTCTACAATGTCCCAGTCCCAGATTAAATCGCTGACGCTAGCAGCGGCAATACGGAATCTCTCCTCGCTTTCGCGTAGCGCCTTCTCCATCTCCTTGCGCTCGGTAACATCACGGCTAGCTCCACGGAATCCAACTATCTCTCCCTTATCATTTCGCCTTGGGAAAACTGAGGTTTCGGCAAATCTTTTGCTCCCATCCTTTGGGATAATCTTGTAAAACATGTCCCTGATTGGTTTACCTGTTCGATAAACTTGATTGAAGGCCTTGTACACCTCATCCACATCTTCAGCAGTGGTAAAGACCCGATAGTTCATTCCCATAAGCTCTTTCTCGGAGTATCCCAGGAGGCGGCATATTGCGTCATTGAAAAAGGTGAAATTGCCGGCGAGGTCTGCCTCCCAATAACCTTCTTTCATGTCCTCCAAGATGGTCCGGTACCTCTCTTCCGACTGTCTTAAAGCTTCCTCTGCCTTTTTCTGCTGGGTAATGTCTCGGAATGAAACCAGACCTGCTGGTTTCCCTTGATATTGAATTACTGTGCCAATTGCGCTTATCCAAACTTCCTTACCAGTCTTGTTAATCAGCCGAAGCTCATTGGCCTGCTGCAGGTCTTTTTCAAGCATGTCTTTGGTGATAATGCTCACGACTCGCTCTCTTTCTTCCGGTGGTATGAAATCGAATGGGCTTATTTCAAGAGCTTCGTTTATAGAATCGAGGCCAAACATAGCCACTGCGGCTTGATTAGCCAGCAATACTTTCATTGTTTCGTCAATGACGCAAATGCCATCGAGCTTTTGCTCGAACAAAGCCTTGTACCTTTCTTCTGATTGCATTAAGGCTTCTCTGGCCGTCTGGAGGTCAGTAATGTCGTGAATGTCCGCGACCACGCCTGATATAGTCCCGTCGACGTCGAAACAAGGATGGTAAGTAACGTCCATAAATCTACGTCCCAATGTGGGGTAATTGAACCACGACTGATAGCGTATTTGCTCGCCAGCAAGACACCGGTCCACATAGTCTTTAACGGATTTGTCGAAGGTTTCAGGTCCTAAAAGCGCCCTGGCGGAGTGTCCCACGATTTCTTCGCGTGACCTATTATGTACTCTAAGGTAGCTATCATTTACTGCTCGATAAATATAGTTCCTGTCGATAAGTGATAAAAGGTCGGTGCTTGCGGAGGCCATGCGTTCCCACACATCGGATGCCTCCTGTTTCCCAGTTGGTGATTTCTTTAGTATATCATCCTTCATCTTTTTTACATCCCCTCTCTAACTCCATCTCGTCTGACGCCATAATTCTTGTCTTTCTTTTTCTCTGACGTTTTGAATTTAGGAATCAACCTCATAGTTTTTTACCTTTGCTTAGGAGCCTCAGGAGAGCGTCGACTATAACTGGGTCAAATTGTTTTCCTTTACCCTTCTCTAGTTCGGCGCAGGCGGCTTCAGGGGTCATTGCTGGACGATACGGGCGGTCTGAGGTCATGGCATCATAGGCATCGGCTACAGCTAAAGCCATAGCTCCTGGTGAAAATATACTAGCGTAGACCTCAGCAACTGCCATAATGCTAGCCTCTTTTGTTATCTGCCCCCCTGATAGCCCATCAGGATAGCCAGTGCCATCATAGCGCTCGTGGTGATGCCTGACCATCTCCAGTATTTCTTTATCTTCGACCATAGGGCTTAGGATGCGCTCTCCTATTTCACAGTGGGACTTTACCTGTTCGAACTCCTCATTGGTGAGCTTGCCTGGCTTGTTTAAGATTAATTCGGTCACTCCTATCTTGCCGACATCGTGAAGCAACCCGGCCAGCTGTATCTTCTCGATCATGCATTTCGGGAGAGCTAGTTCCCGAGCTATGGCCACAGCTATTTCTGTCACCCTCTCCGAATGCCCGTGAGTATATTTGTCTTTGGCTTCTAGGGCGTAAGCTAAGGAGGTGATAGAGTTGAGAAATGACTGGCGTATTTTCTTAGTCTGCTCTTTAACCCTCTGTTCTAGATGAAGCTGATAGTCTCTGTTTTCGATTATCAGCCTTCTTTTCTCCAGGGCTCTGTCCAGGCTAACCAGGAGCACGTTTAGCTCAACTGGTTTGATCATATAATCATAGGCACCCATCTTCATCAGGCCTATAGCTGTCCGGACATCAGCTATGGCAGTTACCATGATGACGGCAGTATCTGGATACTTGGCTTTAATTTCTTTCAATACCTCTGTACCGGATTTACCCGGCATGTTGATGTCCAGCAAGACCAGGTCGGCCTGGTCAGCTTTCAACAGTTTCAAGGCTTTGTTACCATTGGGGGCGGTGAGGCAGTGGTAACCCTCATTGGTTAGCTTGCGGGAAAGGATTTCTCTTACCCGTACCTCATCATCCACGATTAAAATTTTTGCTTCATTCTTACTGCCAGCGGTCATTTTCTGCCAGCTCCTTTTCAATTATGTCTATTATCTCTATTGGACGGAAAGGCTTGGCCAAATACGGTCTTCCCGTTGAGACAAGGAAGTTTTTGGCTTCCTCGGTCATCGTGTCACCAGTAATAAATACAATTCTATTAGCCGTGTCTGGGTGTTTCCTTTTCAAAGTCTCGTAGAGTTCTCTCCCGCTCAGCACAAACATGTTGAGGTCAACTATGAGGAGGTCATAAACGTTTTTAGCTAGCTTGGCTAAGGCGGCTTTACCGTTGGATACAGCCTGCGCTTGATGCCCCTTATCTGAGAGAATTCTGGACAAAATATTGCGAATTACTGGCTCATCATCCACAATCAGTATATTGCCCGTTGCCTTTTTCTGGCTTGGTGGCTTGATGACGGAGGTTGCCCCTCTTCCCGGTCCGCTTTCCGCATATATTCTGCCGTCGTGCTCGGTGTTGCTGTCATGGTAGACACTGAGCCCCAGACCCGAGCCGCTGCTTACCTCAAAACTCTCAATCTTTGACAATAGCCCTTATCTCCGACTACCGACTGTTCGACTGCCGACTAAAGGTATGGACTGCTTGTAGTATGTCGTCACCAGTAAAAGGCTTAATCATAATTATAAAAGGGCCTTGCTCCTTAGCTTTTATGAGCAATTCGCTATTCGGATAGCCGGTGATGATGGCTATGGGGACCTGCTTATCTATTTTTCTGATACGGCGGAAAAGCTCGCTGCCATCAATTTTTGGCATGACCAGGTCGAGGAAAATCAAATCGAAGCGCTGCTTGGCGGCGAGTTCCAATGCCTCGAGACTGCTCAATGCGGTTGTTACCTTGCAGCCACTTTTCTCCAGGCTATCTCTGAAGAGCTGTCCGACGACAGGTTCGTCGTCGATGACTAGGATGTGGGCTGGTCTGCCCACTGTCTGGTGGAGCAGCCATTTATCGATCTGGTCTCTATCGAACCGAAACTGCTTGCCGATTTTAATGGCTGGTATCTCGCCTTTTTTAGCCTTACGGGTAACCGTGGCTGAGTTCAGTTGGAGCATCTCGGCCAGCTCCTGCGGAGTAAGTAATGCGTTCATTTTTGAACCTCATTTTGATGATTTAATACACTATTGCACATTTTTTGATGATTGTCAAGTACTTTTACGCATTTTGATGACAAAAATAATTTTCAGTATTCTGATGATTCTAGCTGCTTTTCACTCCCTGCTGATTTCAGATAACGAGGCCCTAAATACCCAATGACCAAAAAACGCAAAGAGCTGTCATTCTGAGGGAGCGAAGCGACAGAAGAATCTCGTAGCCAAGAATCTGAGCGAAGCTTTGAGATTCTTCCCTTCACTTCGTTCAGGACTCAGGGTCAGGATACAGGGGAAAGGGCCTGGAAGCTCAATTACCAATGACCGAAACTTCAGGTGCTTTGAACTTAGAGGATTTGAACTTTGATATTATTTGGGATTTAGGGTTTAGTATTTCGGAGATAGGGCGATCCTACTGTTAAGCTCCTGAGTTCGTTCATGTAGATGGGTGACATTAAACACTGTCGAAGAAGCTAAGCGCCCAGTTCGCTTCGGACACTGATGAAGGAAAGCAGGTTGTCGCGGGCAATCATGCCAACGATGTTGCCATCCTTGACTACCGGGAGCTGATTGATATTCTGTTCAGTCAATATTCGCAAAGCGGTGGCCAGGTCTTCATCTGGCCCCACTGACTTAAGATTGGCAAAAGGTGTCATGACTTCCCCCACTGTCTTAGTAGGCCATTGCTCGCGTGCCACTTTCTTGATATCGTGTATTGTAATCAAGCCTAAAACGCGGTCACTCTGTACTACCGGGAAGCAGCGGCGACCGGAAGTCAGGATTTGCTCGTTTACCAGTTGCTGGATGGTGAGTGCTGGAGACACGATTGGACAGTCTTGCGTCATTAATTCTCTTACTTTGTGGCCTTTAAGTATGTCCTGAAGAGCTAGCTGGCGGTAGCTGGCAGAGGCGGCGTTTTCCAGAAACCAGCCGATGAAAGCCAGCCACAACCCGTTGATCCAGTTGCCCGTGAAAATAAGGACTATGCCGATGACGATGAATAGATAGCCTACTCCACGACCGATATTGGACGCTATCCTGGTAGCGCGGCGCAGGTCTCGACTTTGCCACCATAATAATGAGCGGAGCACACGACCGCCGTCAAGCGGGAAGCCGGGGATAAGGTTGAATACGGCTAGAATGATGTTGATCTCTCCAAGTAAGCGGGACATTGCCTTGATGATTTCGGGCACACCTTCCAGCCAGTACGAAATCGCCAGGAATATGCCTCCCAGTACCAGGCTGGTCAGTGGGCCGGCCAGGGCCATACGGAACTCAACCTGAGGCTGTTTGGGTTCTTCGCTCATCTGCGAGACACCACCGAAGATAAAGAGCGTTATGGCCTGAATCGGGATACCGGCTGCCTGAGCTACCAGGCTGTGCATCAATTCATGAGCTAGCACAGAACCGAATAACAGCAGGCTTGTTACTACGCCGGCGACTATCGAGGTGGCCAGGCTCCATTGTGGATAAGTATGCAAGAAGTTGTAAGCCAGTGACCAGGTTATAAGCACGAAGACGATAAACCAGGAGTAATGCAACCTTAGAGGTATACCAAATGCCTTGCCGATGGATATACCTTCTTTTAACATTTCGCTTCCATTCTCACCACCGGGACTGTCATAGTCTTAGCCAGTGTCAAGGCTAGGATTTTTCCTCCTTCTTCCTCACCGATTTTTTATGTTCTATTAATCGAGGATTTGCTTCCATATCGATATCCTGTCTTGTTTTACAATCGTCCTTTGTTTTTCTACCTGCACAGGGACTTCCCGGTATTTTGTAATCTCCTTGTACTTTGTTACTTCTTGTGTCTCAGTCCATTTCATTGCTAAATAGATATAGCAATCCTCTCCCCACATTATGTTCTCCTGAAATCTAGCCCGGTATTGTCCTGGTGCAATCGGCAGATCAATGTTACCTCGGGAGCCAAATGTTTCCCAGATTATACGATTCGGAGTGGTAATGATTACAAAGCTGCCTGGAATCGGATTTTCGAATCTGCCAACTAGCTGGGCGTTAGGTCTGTCAATGTAAACAGGTATTATAATTCCGCCGGGGATAACTTTATAAAACCCATCAGCGAAGACGTTGGTTTTTTCGTAGACCTCTTCGGTTACATACGGTTCAATCACCATATATGGTTCCTGTTTTATTTCGGTAGCGTAATAGGTCTCTGTAGTCTCAGTGGAGACGGTCTTGAGCGGTAAGGCAAATATGATGGCAACCAGAATGAAACCGGCGATGATACCAGCGACGAATGGCTGCCAGTTGTTTTCCTTATAATCCCAAAAGCTTGACTTCATGTTGACCTTTTGAAGAGCATTTAATAGTCTAACCTGTCATTCTGAGCCTTTCACCATTGCCATTCTGACCCTGAACGGAGTGAAGGGGAAGAATCTCATGTCATCCTCTGCCGAGATTGTCACGGCATTTCACGCCTCGCAATGACAGAATGGTATAAGGGAGATTGCCACATCACTCACGCTCTTCGCAACGACAGAAAGGGAAAACTGAGATTGCCCGGCACTCTGTATCTCGCAATGACAGGCGGTAATCGGGGGAATCTCTTGTTGAACTGTTCTGAAGTATAGCTTAACTCAACCGTTTCTGGAAGACAAGTTTATCATCGCCGGGCGCGTAGAAGTCGGCAATGCGGCAAGCCAGTTCGTAGCCTTGTGCTCGGTAAAAGCGTCTTGTTGCCTCATATTCTAGCTTGGAAGATGTCTCGATGAGAGCCAGCCTGCCCTTCGTTTCTTTAATGTTGCCCTCGGCGAAAGTCAGCAGGGCTTTTCCTATGCCTTTACTTTGCTGAGTTGGCGCTACTGCCAACCAGTATATGTCCCAGGTACCTTCAGTCAGTGGGGTGGGCCCATAGCAAATATAGCCAGCAATTGATGAGCCGACTTCTGCCACGAAGACGAGGTAGCCCGACCGAATCGAGTCGCACAGGTAGCTATCAAGAACCTCCTCGGCTATATCTACCTCGACCGGCTTGAATTCCGGAATATTCCGTAACATTTGAATTATGGCTGGTTTGTCCTCGCTGGTCATCGGCCTGACTTTTGGTCGCATTCTCATCTTCTCTCAAGAGCAAGCTGCACAATCTGTTCAATAAATTGGTTGTAGGTCATCCCTGCAGCCTGAGCTTGAAGCGCTGCACCGGCGTCAGGGGATATATCAGGATTGGGGTTTAGTTCTATGACCTTTAGCTGCTCTTCGGTATCCAGTCGAAAATCTATCCTGGCGTAGCCGCGAGAGCCCAGCAGCCTGAAAGCGAGGAGAGCAGTCTGAATGATGTGCTCTCGTAGCTCAATGTCTATTTCGGCTGGGCAGACAGCTTTGGTATGCTCGAAATAGATGCTTTGTGAGTCCCACTTGGCGGAGAAGGTGAGAATCCTGGGCATCTCAGGCGGCAATGAATATACCATTTCGGAGATGGGTAGGGCCTTGGGTTCCCTGGTTCCTAGGACTGTGACGTTGAATTCACGGCCATCAACGAACTCCTCCACCAGTGCTCTTCTCCCGAAACGCTGGCTTATTGCTGTCACTTGCTTTCCCAGTGAGGCGAAGTCGTGCACCACGCTTTCTTCTGATATGCCGTTGCTTCCATCCTCGGCGTACGGTTTCACGATGCAGGGATAGTTCAGGTGAAACAAAGATGTGGTCTTGGGGCTTAACAGCTGGTACCTGGGTGTGTCTACCTCTATTGCTGCTAGGCGTGCCTTTGTTTTTATTTTGTCTAATCCCAGGGACAAGGCAGTTCCAGGGCAACCGGTGTAGGTTAATCCCAGCTCAGAAAGAAACTCAGTCACATAAGCCTCGGTTTCTGGGTTGCCATCGAAGCCTTCGAAGAGATTGAACACCAAATCTGCTTCTAAGCCTTTTAGGCTTTCTCTGGCTGACTCGAGCGGTGGTAGCAGGGGTAGGCGAGCAACAGGGTATCCAGACTCAGTCAGGGCTTGGTGGATTGCCGCCACTCCATCGAGAATAGCGAGAGATGCTTTCTTTTCTACAATGTTCCCATAAAGGTCAGGGGTGGGTTCATTATAGATAATCGCTATCCTCGGACACACTGCGGGTACCTTTGCAAAGCGGCATTGAGTATAGCTGAAATGAGAGTCTGATAGCTCCAGCCCAGTTTGTTAGCCATAATAGGCAGATCACTGCTCTTCGGGTTGAGTCCTGCCAGCGGATTTATCTCCAGGAAGTATGGCACCCCTTCTGGACTGAGTTTGAAGTCGAGCCTAGCAAAGTCACGGCAGCCTAAAACCTTGAAAACCTCGAGGCTTGAACTCGCAATTTCATCCAGGATGCCTGTCTCCAGCTGGGCGGGACATTCGTAGTCTACCAATTGCTCCGATTCCCGTTTTACTTCAAGCGAATAGATAAAATAGGTACTCCTTTTCTTGGCTACAACACGCATTACGCCTAAAACCTTCGCTGGGGAATTACCGACCATGCCCACCGTCACCTCATCGCCGGCAATGAATTCCTCTACCATCACCGGCTGCCTGTAGTGCTCAAGAAGTTCTGCCGCTACTTCGGCTATTTGTGCCGCAGTCTCAGCCCGGGAACCAAGGCGAATGCCCTTGCTTGAGCCTTCGTAGACCGGCTTGACAAAAGCGGGTAACGGGAACCCGTCGAGGGGTATTTCTTTTAACTGTCTGTAATCCGTAACCAACTGCCATCTTGGAGTGCGAATTCCTGCAGTTGACACCAACCTTTTAGTTAAGGGTTTATCCAGACATATTGCCAGGCACTGTGGGTCTGAACCTGAATAAGGTATATCGAGCATTTCTAGGACGGCGGGTACCTGAGCCTCTCGGCTTCGATGGTTGCCCAGACCTTCGGAGATGTTGAAGACAAAATCGATGTTATTCTGGAGAATGTTATTTATGAACTCTCTACCGCCGCCCAGCTTGACCACTGAGTGCCCCGAGGTCTCTAATGCAGTGGCAATGGCCTCTACTGTTTCAGGCGAGTCATACTCCTCGAGGGCATCCTCGGGGCAGCCTGGTGTAGAGATAACCGCCTCCTTAAGATCGTATGCGAGACCTATTTTCATTTCTGACTCTCACCGGTTGGAGCTGACGCTCTGTTTCGTCAGGCATCTCAGTAAGCGGGTTGTTGGCCAATGCTGCTTCGCCGGCTGGCTCGGAAATGGCTTTGTCTCTAGGGTTCCGGTACCAGACGAAGCGTCCCTGATAATTTCTTAATACCAGGTCTTCCTTTGTTTGCGTCAACACATAGTTCGGCTGGAGAGGAACTTTGCCAGCGCCCTCGGGTAGGTCTATAACGAAGGTAGGGATGGCCAGGCCTGAGGTATAGCCACGCATGCCCTCTATTATTTTGATTCCGGTTTCTACAGGGGTGCGCAGGTGTTCCGTTCCCTGAACCTCGTCGCACTGGAAAAGATAGTAGGGGCGCACCTTTATCTTAAGGAGTCCATTACAGAGTTTTGTTTGTGTTTCCACATTATCGTTTATACCACGAAGGAGCACAGATTGATTGCTTACCGGGACTCCAGCCCGCAGGAGACGATCACAGGCTGCCGCTGATTCAGGCGTTAGCTCACGAGGGTGGTTGAACTGAGTGTTAAGCCATATCGGCCCATATTTCGATAGCATGCTGCACAACTCGTCATCTATGCGCTGCGGCAGCACCACGGGGAATCTGGTGCCGATGCGGATTATCTCAATATGGTCTATTTGCCTCAATTTGGAAATGACATCTTCTAAGCGGCGTGTGGAAAGAGTTAAGGGGTCACCGCCGGAGAGAATGACGTCTCTGATGGGTTTGTGCCTGCGGATGTAGTCTAGCATTGTCTTGATTTCACCTGGAGTGCGTACCCAGCCGCCATTGTGCCATTCTCTTTTCCGCGTGCAGTGGCGACAAAGCATGGGACAGATGTCCGTGAGCACCATCAATAGCCTGTCTGGGTAGCGGTGGACCAGACCTGGGACCACGGAGTCTCTTTTTTCTCCAAGCGGGTCTTCAAAACCTATACTGCCGAGGGTTATCTCTTCAAAAGAGGGTATTGCTTGTTTCCTGATAGGGTCGTCAGGATCGTATATGTTGATTAGGGAGAGATAATATGGATTTACTGAAAGAGGATATTTTGAGGTTACTAATTTGAGCTGAGCTTTTTCTTTGGCTGAAAGAGGGATAAAAGTTGCTAGTTCTTCAACAGTGGTGATGCGGTTACGGAATTGCCATTTCCAGTCGTTCCAATTTTCCTCTGAAATATGGGAAAAGAACCTTTTTCTATTGATAACGGCCGTACCATCGGTAACGGCCATCTTACCTGGAGGTTCTTCTTCCTCAGCCGCCACTTCATTTCTTGTGGTGGTGATGCCTGGAGGTTCTTCTTCCTCGACTTGATTTTTTATAGCTGTTAATTCTGTCATCTATTATTGATTCTCCTTAATTTATTATATTAAAATGCTGAGTAAATTATGAAACATTATAAATGAAATACTTTTCATTAACACGCTAACATACTTTTTTCTGTTTGTCAATATTTTTTGGGGGATTTAATCTTAATTTTTTAAAAAGTGAATAAATCACAGTTTGACAAAGGCAGGCATAACCTTTAATATTTTTTGTCTGTGCTGAAACTCATCTAAAAAAGGCATATTGTGGAGAGTATCTATGAATATTAAGAATAATAGTTATTGGTTGGTAGTTTGCGTTACTATAGCGCTAGGTCTAGTGGCTGTGTTACTTGGGGGCTGTGGAAAGAAAGAGGTCAGCCCACAGGGCGGTGTTATAAGCGAGGTTACAATGGCGGCAGCCGTGGACAGCAATGATCGGCCGCTCCAGCCCACCGGTGTTTTTACTGTCGACACTGAGGCGTTTTACTGCTCGCTTAGGTTATCCCATTTTCCGCCTGGCACCAAGATAAAGGCGGAGTGGATATTTGTGGGGGGCGAGACGATGATTGGAATTGCCGAGAACACTGTATTAGCTTCGTACATTGGAACCCCTGAGGGTGATGGTTACACTTCTGTAACATTGGAGCGTCCTGATCTCGCTGGCGTTAAATGGCCGAAGGGAGACTATAAAGTGGTTTTTTCTGTTGAGGGAGATGAAAAGGGCAGTGCGTCTTTCAAGGTGGAATAGTGAAGTTTGTCCCAAATGGGGCTAATCACCTAGTCTGAAAAGAGTACCATGGCAAGAGAGGCCAACACTGTCTATTTCGATTCTCCCGGCGCTGAGAATACAGGGGAGACATTGAGGCTGGCTAAAGCCAGGGCTGAGGAGCTTGGCATAAAGAGCATTGTGGTGGCTTCAACGACGGGTGACACTGGGGTTAGGGCTGCCGAAGAGTTTAAGAACTATAAAGTTGTTGTGGTATCACACGCCGCTGGCTTCAAGGCTCCGGGTGCTCAGGAGCTTACTCCAGAAAATAAGGCAAGAATAGAGAAGCTGGGGGCGGAGATTTTCACCGGCTCTCATGCCTTTGGTGGCATAGCTCATGCGGTAAGGAAGACTTTTGGCACCCATGTCCTCGGGGATTTCATGGCCAATACGTTGAGGATGTTTGGCCAGGGGATGAAGGTGGCCATTGAGATAAGCCTCATGGCTGCTGACGCTGGTCTTGTAAGCCCGGATGAGGAGGTCATAGCGATAGCTGGGACGGCAAGAGGGTCCGACACAGCTATTGTGGTTAAACCAGCACATGCCCACGATGCCTTCTCTCTTAAGGTGGAAGAGATAATCTGCAAGCCACGGCTGTAACGGCTTATTTCTATGCCATTAGCAGCCCTTGTAACTCCTCTCAGGCGGCAATATCTCAAAATCAAGCAGCGATATCCCGGGGCTATAGTTTTCTTCAGGCTGGGTGATTTCTACGAGACCTTCGACGATGACGCCAAAACTAGTGTGCGATAGCTGGAAATCAGCTTAACCTCTATGATAATATTTGAGCGATTGCATTGTCGGCTTTATCTCAGTGGCGGAGGTTAGTATGAGCAGTATAATGCCGCGAAATAAGGGGACAAGAAGTTCAGCTACCGGTACGACTTCGAAGATGGGTGATTATATTGAAGATTTTTACCGCAAGTGCGAGACGACTATCCGCAAAACAAAAGTATGGTATAGGGCTGCTATTACCGGGCTACAATCTAATATTGCTGGACTCCTCTGCTACTCACTTGGCTGGATATCTGGAATAGTTCTGCTACTTATTAAAAAAGAAGATAACTTTGTTCGCTTTCATGCCTGGCAATCTATCGTAACCTTTGGAATATTAACTGTTCCAATCTTGGTTCTGAACTTACTTCCTCCCACCAACGTTATTCTGTATTGGTTTTTGGTCATCTTGTACTGGATTATAATTACTTTCAGCTTATTCTTATGGATTTTCCTCATGTTTAAAGCCTATCAAGGACAAACTTATAGACTACATGTGGCCAGTGACATAGTCTCGAAACTCGCCCATGCTGGAGGCAGAAAGGTCTTCACTGATGAAGAAGTTAGGTTCGCAGTTGAAGTGGCTGGAGACACGGCTACTGTGGTAGAAGCTCCAAAGTTGGAAAGGAAAATTCAACAGGATATCGAGAGTTTACGAGGGGTATTGACTGAAACAGTTAAGTCCATAGTAATCTTAGGTGAGACAAGGGACCCCTATACTGCTGGTCACCAACAGCGAGTAGCTGAACTTGCTTGTGCTATTGCTGGGGAGATGGGCCTTTCAGAAGACCAGATTGAGGGAATCCGTGTCATGGGAGTCATCCACGATATTGGGAAGGTAGCTGTGCCAGCAGAAATTTTGAGCAGACCAGGTAAGTTAAGTAATTACGAATTCGGCATTATTAAGACCCATCCTCAGGCTGCTTATGACATACTGAAAGGGTTGGAATTCCCTTGGCCGGTTGCCCAAGCTATACTCCAGCACCATGAAAGATTGAACGGTTCTGGTTACCCTAATGGCCTTTCTGGAGAAGATATAATCCTTGAGGCAAGGATTTTAGGCGTAAGTGATGTCGTTGAAGCTATGGCTTCTCACCGACCCTATAGGCCAGCTCTCGGTATGGATAAAGCACTAAATGAAATCTCACAAAACAAAGGTACCGTTTACGACGCAAACGTAGTGGATGTTTGTTTAAAACTTTTTACCCAAAAACGCTTCAAGTGGAGTACCGCCGTGTAAGAGGCGAATAAACAAAGTGACAGGCTGTTCATGTTCAAATAGCCTGTTGGCAGCGAATTTCCTCTGATGGTCTAGCATCTATCATTTATCATTTATAGCCAGTTTTCACCAATCTCTCTGAGCGTGCCTTTGCCCTGAGTTGGGGAAGTAGTAAAATAGGGGTGGGTGGAATATGCCGATAACTCCTCTCAGGCGGCAATATCTTAAAATCAAGCAGCGTTACCCCGGGGCTATAGTCTTTTTCCGGCTGGGTGATTTCTACGAGACTTTCGACGACGATGC
>JAPLHH010000184.1 GCA_026389735.1 Chloroflexota bacterium
ATAAAAGACTACAAGAACTAATAGTAGCGACCCAATGAGATTGGTGAAATAGACTATACTCCAGTTCTGAAACAACTGCGACAGCCTTATCCTGCCGCTGGCCCGGCTACCTACCATAAGAGCATTTCCGGTAAATAGCTCGGATCCAGCCACTACCACCAGGATTAGTCCCAAGCTGAATACAATGCCACCAACAAGTTTGGTCAAGCCGAAACCAATCTGGATATCTGTGGTAACCAAGGTGGCGAACATCGCCCCCAGGCCAATGAAGAACCCGGCCAGTATGCCTTGAAGCGAGATAGTCCAGATATTCCCATTCGCCTTGGTTACCCCCACTGCTTCCATTTTCAGCGCCATTTCTGCCGGCGGTCTACAATCAGTAGTAGCACAGCTCTTTAGCTCTTCCAAGGCAGTATGTAAGTGAGACACCTCAATAGCTGGAAGCTTCTCAGTATCCAGTCTCTGTATTTCCTTACCCGATAACTTCAAACGTGCCATGGCTTCGCTCCTTCTACCATTTCTCCTGGGATAGCCGGTACCACAGCCAGGTTGACAAACGCTTGTCCAGCTTACCTACCCAACTCTCAATCTTCTGGATATCACCACTAGCCAAAGCCGCCTTCTCCTCCTGAGTCAACGTGTAGTACTCCTTAAGGGCTACATGCGCGTCATCTGCCAAGCGGGACATGAACTCAGGCTCATCAGCTGCCCTGGCCAGCACAGATAATATCGCCCAACTTCCGGCCAAGCCATCTTTCGGAACGACAATAGGTGCCTTGATCAGTCTATCGGTTGCTTCGGCAGTTTCTTCGGTCTTTCCATTAACCAGCTTATCCATTCCTGTCACTCCATTATCTTTTGACTTGCTTTTCTGCTCTAACTGTAGCAATTAGTAGCTTGGCTCTCATCGGTCTTTAGCTCTAATTTCGATAGTACTTTGGTCTATATCCCAACATGAGGCATTTGACATGCCTGACTATAATTATTGTTTCTTTTGGCTGATATACCTTATAATTGGTGTTGAACTGGACCTGAGTAATAGAAAGTGAAGACGAAGACCAGAATCTTAATCGCTGATGACCATCCTTTGTTGCGCGAAGCGCTATGCCAGGTATTTTCCAACCAAAAAGACATGGAGATAGTTGGCCAAGCAGGTAATGGCGAGGAAGCTATTGACCTAGCCTCCCAATTGAAGCCAGATATCCTGGTTATGGATATTGTGATGCCCAAATTTGATGGCCTCGAAGCTAGCCGACAGATTAAGAAGATTACTCCCAATACAGCCATATTGATTCTCACCGCCTACGACGATGATAACTATGTGCTTGGATTGCTCGAGGCTGGAGCAACTGGTTACTTGATGAAGAGCGCTAAGGGACAGGACTTAGTAGAAGCTGTGCGGGCTGTGCGAGCCGGGGAGTCAGTACTGCATCCTAAGATCATTGAGAAGCTGCTTAAACAGGCCATGGTTAAACCAGTCGGAACTGCAGAGCACAAGATAAAGGACCTTCTGAGCGACCGGGAGATGGAAATGCTGAAGTTACTGGCCACCGGAATGAGCAACAAAAAGATAGCCGAAAAACTATGCCTGAGCCTGCGTACTGTTAAGGCTCACATGTCCAATATTTTCACCAAGATGAACGTCGCTTCGAGAAGTGAAGCTCTTGTTGAAGCCCTAAGAAAAGGACTACTTACCTTGGAAGATATCAAACAAGCTGGTACTTCAGAAGGCTAGAATAGATTGATACTTGAATTAATATTCCTCACGAGTAGTTAAGGATAAACATCCGGGCAATGGCTAATAGATGGCGAATTTTTAATATTTGTTTCATAACCCTTCTCTTTCTACTTCTGACTCTGTCCCACTACCATGAGCTTTTAGTTGGCATACCTGTAATAGCCGATGTATCTATCACTTCGTTCCTTGGTTTATCAGGACATGTCGTAGAGCGATTCATTTATATCTTGCTCGTAATCTATGCTGGCTGGTCACTGGGAATAAAGTTCGGCATTGCTACATGGGTGGCATCTGCTCTAGCTATGCTGCCCCCGGCGCTATTTATTTCCACAAATCCCATAGACGCCTTGATCGAGAGCCTTGCTGCACTAATTATCAGCGGTTTAAGCATCTCCTTAATTCAAATGCACCGCGGATGGCATCGGCAAAAGCAAAAGCTGCGTGGAATCAAAGTAGCCTTAAGAACATCCCAAGAGAACTACGAGGAGCTCTTTACTAATGCCAGTGATGCTATCTGGGTTCATGACATGGATGGCAAGATAGTGATAGCCAACAAAGCTTGCGAGAAAGTCACTGGCTATTCCCCAGACGGATTAATAGGCAAAAGTGTTTCCGAACTTATGGCCCCCGATGCACTGATCATAGCTAAAGAGGTCAAAACCAAGCTCATGAAAGGCCAATCCATAGACCAACGCTATGACCAACGATTGATCAAAAAAGATGGCTCAGAAACAATTATAGAGTTATTCACCCGCCTAATCAAAGCCGATGGCAAGCCAAGCGACTTTCACAACATCGCTCGTGATGTAACCGAGGAAAGAAAATTGAGGGACAATCTCCGCATTCAAATTCATAGAACACTTATGGCACAGGAAGAGGAGCGAAAACGCATTGCCCGGGAGCTCCATGATGACGTTGCTCAGTCAATATTGCTATTATCGCGCCGGCTGGACATCCTTATATCAGAAGGTGCCCATAAGCCACCAAAAGCCTCAGTAAGCGAGCTGGAAGATATACAGGCCATAGCCAACGAGGCCTATAAGAGCTTGCAGCGCTATGCTCGTGATTTGAGGCCAAGCATTTTGGATCAGATGGGACTGGTAGCAGCATTGAATTGGTTAGCTGACGAACTTAGCAAAGAACTAGGGATTAAAGCTACGGTGAAAGCGGACAAATTGCCTCCTTTAATCTCCTCAGAAATAGAGCTGGTCATGTTTCGTATCGCCCAGGAGTCCTTGAATAATGTTCGAAAGCACGCTCAAGCTTCCAAGGTCAAAATCGCAGTGGAGTCGAGCTCAAGTAATATGAGAATGATTATCACAGACAACGGCAAGGGTTTCTTAACATCCAGATTGACCGGGAATCTGGCAAGAGAAGGAAAACTTGGCCTCTTGGGAATGGAAGAACGAGCACGTCTTATTGGAGGTAGCTTACAGATAAAATCCGAGCCAGGCAAAGGCACAATTGTGATTGCCAAAGCACCGATCCAAACTTGATAGAGAGGCCCGTCCCGCTGCATTTTGAACGAAATTCCTTTTGCTTACATCACCGTAATTTGCACCACCTGTGGTAAAATCAGGACAGAAAAATGGGATTGTCAAACACCCCGCAAGTTAACCAACTTATTGACCAGGCTACGGCCGAAGACTTAGGTCAAGGAGATGTGACTACCGAGGCGCTAATACCTAAGACCCAGCAAGGAAGAGCATCAATCGTAGCCAAAGCGAGTGGAATCATAGCCGGAATCGAGATAGCCAGAGAGGTTTTCCTCAAAGTCGACCCTGAATTAAAGCTAGCTATCCTTATTGAAGATGGGGCTGAGGTTAAGCCTGGGGATATAGTAACTAAAATAGAAGGCAGGGTCGCCAGCATACTAAAAGCCGAGCGGATAGCCTTAAACTTCCTGCAGCGTCTTAGCGGCATTGCCTCAGAAACAGGTCATTACGTCCAAGCCGTCAAGGGACTGCCTGTTCAAATCACTGATACCAGGAAAACTACACCTTGTTTAAGAACACTGGATAAGTATGCT
>JAPLHH010000159.1 GCA_026389735.1 Chloroflexota bacterium
AGGAACATGACAGCTTAGTAGCTGGCGTTAGTCACCTACCATTATTACTGTCGGTGGCTCTGGTCTCAGCAACTACCAAAAATCCCTCTTGGCAGCAGATGTCACGTCTAGCAGCCAGTGGTTATCGCGACCTTACTCGCTTGGCTTCAGGGAATCCAGAGGTTAATGCACATATCTGCCTTAGTAATCAGGCTGCTATTGTCTCTTGGATCGATGAGTTCAGCGAGGAGCTACAAAGGCTACGTAAGCTGGTGGCCGATGGGAGTGATGAAATAGAGAAGGCTCTGGCTCTTGCTAATGAGGCGAGGCAGAAATGGCTGAAAAGGCGCAGTTGAAAAAGATCTCACCTCCCAAGGAATTGGTTGGAGAAGTTGCTGTGCCTGGTGATAAGTCAATTTCACATCGGGCTCTTATCTTCAACAGTTTGGCGCTAGGTAGCAGTAAAATCAGTAATATTTCGCCCGGGAGAGATTGTCTATCGACTATAAACTGTCTGAGGGCTCTGGGTGTAAGGTTTACAAGACAAGAAGGCAAGCCGATGGCTATACTCGTTCATGGGGTTGGTAACACAGGCTTAACCGAAGCTAAGAATATTCTCAATGTTGGAAATAGTGCTACAACCATGCGTCTTCTCAGTGGTGTGCTTGCTGTCCAACCCTTCCTTTCCATATTTACTGGTGATATTTCTCTTCGCTCTCGGCCTATGAAGCGGTTGATTGAGCCACTTCGTTTAATGGGTGCTGAAATCTATGGGCGTGGCGATGATTCTTTTGCTCCTTTGGTTATCAGGGGTAAGAGACTCCACGGTGTGACCTACTCCTTGCCAGTCCCCAGTGCTCAGATTAAATCGGCAATTTTGCTGGCTGGCCTTTTTGCTGATGGGAGCACTGCGATAGAGGAACCTCAGCATTCTCGCGACCACACTGAGCGACTGCTCAAACGGATGGGTGCTAAATTTGAAAGCGACAATTCTCATATTTTCTTGACACCCTTAACAGCCCCCTTAACTTCAGTCGACCTTTGTGTGCCCGGTGACATCAGTTCAGCAGCTTACTGGCTGGTTGCCGGAGCCATACATCCAAATGCCAGGATTAAAATAGCAAATTGCGGCGTTAATCCGACGCGGACTGGGATTATAGATGCACTTTTAGCTATGGGTGCCAAACTTAAAATAGAGAATCAACGATTAGAAGGTAATGAGCCGCTTGCTGACCTATACGTAGAATCTAGCCGCCTGAAGGCCATTGAAATCAGCGGGAATATAATTCCTCGTTTAATCGATGAAATACCACTTTTGACTGTGGCAGCCTGTGTAGCCCAAGGCACTACGTTAATCAAGGGGGCTGGTGAGTTGCGGGTCAAAGAATCTGATAGAATTAATACTACAGTCCGAGAGCTTTCCCGCCTGGGTGCCAATATCGAAGAATCATCCGATGGTATGATTATTCATGGTGGTAGACTATTGCTAGGCACAGGGGTCAGAAGCCACTCTGACCATAGATTGGCGATGAGTTTAGCAGTAGCTGGTTTGGTAGCCAAGGGAAGTACCTTAATCCATAATGCTCGTGTGGCAGAAATATCCTATCCGGGTTTTTGGGAAGAGATGGAGAAGCTTGCCAGATAGTAAGAGAGCTTCAGGGAGATTGTGATGAGTGCAGATCTGGTTCATATAGGTTTTGAAAATATTATTGCCATGAGCAGGGTAATTGCTATGCTGTCGCCCACTCAGCAGCCGACGAAACGTCTCATTCAGGAGGCTAGAAATAAAGGCATGTTAATTGATGCTACTCACGCTAGGAAGGCTAAAGCAGCTGTAGTCATGGACACTGGACACATAGTGTTAGCTGCTATTTCCGCCGAGACTATTGCCAGAAGGCTAGATGCCAGTCGGGGAGAAGCTAGTTTTAAATCAGGAAGTGATGAGGAGGAAAAGTGACTCACGGCAAGTTCGATGCAACTCTATCTGCATATCCTCTCTTTATTGTTATCTCTGGCTTTTCTGGTGTTGGCAAGGATGCTACATTAGATAAGATGAAAAAGGCGGGTTTCCCTTTCCACTATGTTGTGACTGCTACGACTCGCCCGAAGCGTCCAGGAGAGAAGGACGGTGTTGACTACCATTTCTTGTCCGAAGACAAATTCCGTCAAATGATTAAAACGAATCAGTTTTTGGAGTGGGCGGAGGTTTATGGTAATTACTATGGCGTGCCTAAGCGAGAAGTAGAGGAAGCATTAAGAAAGGGACAAGATACTATTGTAAAGGTGGATGTTCAGGGGGCAGCTACTATCAAACAAATTTTACCGGACGCGGTATTTATCTTCCTTATGGCTCCATCGACAGAAGAACTGGCTAACCGTTTGAAACAGCGGCATGGCTTGCATTCAGCAGATTTAGACTTGCGATTAAGCAAAGCTCGGGAGGAAATAGAAAGCTTACCCCAATTCGATTACGTCGTGGTAAACCATACAGACAATCTAGACCTAACTGTCGCCCAGATAAATGCCATAGTTACTGCTGAGAAATGCCGGTCAAAACCAAGAGTGGTGAGGTTATAGGACTGTCTAGCACTGTTCAGTGTCTTTTTGTTGTAGCTGATGAACATAGCCTTCTATATATTTTTTACCTCGCTAGCTGGTTGATAGATGCCGAAATGCCCTTCGTACAATATATCGGGTCTTAAGGTCAATGAGCTTCTGAAGTGAGATAATTGCTTGGCTTGGGTTACCTCATACGGAATGGCTGTGCCATTTTTGCTCTCAAATGGAGTCTAGCCTCTCCAGAATCTCGTTTTCTCTAGCTTTCATCTGTTGTTCCTCCTCAGGAAGCTCATGGTCGTAACCTAAGAGATGAAGAACCCCGTGAACAATTAGCAATGCTAGCTCTTGTGCTACACCATGGCTTTGCTCTTGCGCTTGTCGGACTGTCTGAGGGTACGAAATCACCACTTCACCCAAATGGCGAACCCCATCCGGAGGGCCTACAAAGTGTAGTTTAGATTCTTGACTCGTGCCGGGAATCATGTGGAAAGCGAGTACGTCGGTAGGTTTATCCTCTCCTCGATAGATTCTATTTAGTTTCTGAATTGTCTCGCTATCGGTGATGACCAATCCCATTTCCGCTGGTGAGACAATGCCTTCGGCTTCAAGAGTTCTTACGGCTATTCTTTGAAGCCAGCTTTCCTTCAGGGAAACTTTCAGCGTTTGTTCTACAGAGATATTAATTTCTGGCTCAGCCATAACTTGCTCCTGCCGAGGCATCATATCAAAATAGCTCGTTTCAATAAAGGCCTATGGTCTTCATTTGCTTGAAAGCAATAAAAAGACTGTGATATATTGAACTTGGAAGTTCTCTGTGTAACTGGAGGGATCGCATAGTGGTCTAGTGCGGCCGCCTGCTAAGCGGTTGCTCCGAGAAATCGGGGTCATGGGTTCGAATCCCATTCCCTCCGCCATTCCATACCTAGTTGCATTAAGTGTGCTAATTTATGTTGAGCGTATGTAACAGGTGAAACTATAGTTATTGATGGTGGATTGACAAGTAAACCGAGTTTAGGCCTTATTTAAGGAAACCTTGAAAAATCAGGAATAGGTATGCCTAAGTATTACATTTGGACAATAGGTTGCCAAATGAATAAAGCTGAGTCACAACGAGTGGCTGATTATCTCGAGCTACTCGGCTATCAGGCTACTCTTGTGCTGCAGAAGGCTGACTTAGTTTTGCTCAACACCTGTGTGGTCCGGCAGAGTGCTGAAGGCAGAGTCATTGGTACACTTGGCTACTTGAAGGGCATTAAGAACAGCAAACCCGATTTGGCTATTCTAGTTACCGGCTGTTTTGTTGATTCTGATGTTAAGCAGCTTCAGAAGAGCTTTCCACATGTTGACCTGTTCTTCAAGCCCGGTGATTATATCGGATTGCTCGACTGGGCAGAAAAGCAAGGTATCGGTATGCCTGAGAACGGAGCTGGCTTGCCTTCGACCAAGAACGTAGCAGTTAGTACTTTTGTCCCCATTATTCAAGGTTGCAACAATTTCTGTTCCTATTGTATTGTCCCCTACCGGCGGGGAAGAGAAAGGAGCCGGCCTGTAGATGAAATAGTTTGCGAAGTGAGCGAGCTAGTAAAGCATGGAGCGAAAGAGGTCACTTTGTTGGGCCAAAATGTGAATTCTTATGGGCATGACCTCCCAACACAGCCTGACCTTAGCGACCTGCTCACTGAACTAAACAATATTAACGGGCTGGACAGGATGCGCTTCCTAACCAATCATCCCAAGGATATGAGCCAGCAGCTTATTCAAGCGATCGCTTCTCTAGATAAGGTCTGCAAGCATATAAGCCTTCCTCTCCAGGCAGGAGATAATGATGTGCTCAAAGCTATGCGGCGAGGTTATACAGTAGAACAATACCGGCAGCTTGTTGGTAGCATCCGTAATTATATCCCTGAGGTGGCCCTTAGCACCGATGTCATCGTTGGCTTTCCTGGCGAAAGCGAGGAGCAATTTGAGCGTACCTTGGCTGTGCTTGAAGAAGTCAGGTTCGATACCGTCCATGTTGCTGTTTACTCTCCACGTCCCGGCACTATCGCCTCAAGAGAATATGAGGACAATGTTCCGCCTGAGCTTAAAAAGGAACGCCTGAATGGAGTTGAGACACTTCAAGCCAACATAGCAGGTGAAATTAGCTCTCAGCTTATAGGTAAAGCAGAGGAGGTGTTGGTAGAGGGCAAAAAAGGCGGAAAATGGTATGGGCGCACCCGGAGCAACAAACTGGTTTTCTTTGAAAGTTGCGGTGATTGCTTACGGAGATTGGTAGATGTTATTATAACCAAGACCAGTCCCTGGGCATTACAAGGTGAAATCGCAATTGGTGACACTAGCTTAGAAGAGGCAAAACGATGAGCTGCTATGATTACGTCATAATTGGTAGTGGTATTGCTGGACTTTATACTGCCTTGCTAGCCAAAGAAGCAGGCAGTGTTCTGCTTCTGACCAAAGGTAGCATTGAAGATTGCAACACCAGGCATGCGCAAGGGGGAATTGCTGCTCCGATAGGCAAAAATGATTCCCCTGAGCTTCATTTCCAGGACACCATCAATGCCGGTGACGGCTTATGTGACCCTGAAGCAGTGCGCATTCTGGTTAATGAGGCACCTGACCGCATTGACGACCTTATAAAATTCGGTGTTCCTTTCGACACGCTAGATGGAGAAATTGCTCTAACCAGAGAAGCTGCTCATAGTGTCCCTCGCATTCTCCACGCTGGCGGTGATGCTACTGGTGAACACATTGAAGTTACCCTGAGCCGGCGAGTGCGCATGTCTTCAGTAAATGTCCTTGAATACTGTTTAGCTACTCAGGTTCTGATAGACGGTGGCAAGGTTAAGGGTGTGCGAGCCCTCGATTGTCGTACTGGCTTGGTTGAAGAGTATGAATGTCGTTTTATTATTCTAGCTACAGGTGGCGCTGGGCGACTGTTTAAGTACACTACCAACTCTGATGTAGCCACTGGTGATGGTATTGCGCTGGCTTTTCAAGTCGGTGCCGAAATCACTGATATGGAGTTTTTTCAGTTTCATCCGACTGCTGTCCGCCTTCCTGGGGTTCCACCGTTCCTCATCAGTGAAGCTGTACGTGGAGAAGGTGGCATCTTACGCAATGTAGAAGGCTATCACTTTATGCCCGATTATACGCCTGAAGCTGAGCTGGCACCTAGAGATGTAGTAGCCAGGAGCATTCTCTATGAGATGAGAAAAACTGGGAGCGACCGGGTATTTCTGGACGTGACTCATATACCTGCTCGCCGAGTTACCACGCGTTTCCCGCATATTTACCGCTTCTGTCTTGATCATGGATTGGACATCACTAAAGGCCTTATCCCGGTAGCTCCGGCTGCACATTACTTAATGGGTGGGATTAAAGTCAATATCTGGGGCGAGACCAACATCGCTGGATTGTTCGCTGCTGGTGAAACTGCTTGCACTGGTGTCCATGGTGCCAATAGGCTGGCCTCGAACTCATTGCTTGAAGTTGTGGTCTTCAGTAAACGGATTATTGAAAAGACTCGGGAGGCGGATAAGGTCATCCCGACATTGTTAGCTACTCAAACTGACTGCTACCACCTTGAAGAGCGAAAGAAGCTAAAGACTGTACTGCAGCTCAACTTACCAAACCTCCAATCTCTTCTTTGGGATAAGGTGGGTATTATTCGTTCTGGTGAAGGTCTGTCTAAGGCTGCGGATATCTTGGCTACCTGGCAGGATTTGCTATCTCAGCCAACAGACCGACCTTCTTATGAGTTGAACAACATGGTATTGAATGCTCGCCTTATGGCTGAAGCTGCTTTGCTTCGTCAAGAAAGCCGGGGTGCTCATTTCCGCACTGACTTTCCTAAACCTTCAACAGACTGGCAAAAGCATATCGTTTTTAAGACATCTAACCACGCGTGAAAGGCAAGCCGCACCACCCATGAAACGTAAACCATCTTTGTTACCAGTCCAAATTTGTCGAAAGGGGGCTTATGGAAAAGAGAGTTCATGATGTAGATGTTCTTATGAAAGGCGGACCTTATTCCCATGTTGTGGAAACCGGGGGATTCCTGTTTGTGTCTGGCATAGTTCCTACAGACCTCGAAAGGAAATTAGTGATAACTGATGATATAAAGGCGGCTACTGAACTGGTTCTCACTAATGTGAAGAAAGCATTAGAGTCGGTAGGCAGTAGACTCGAAAAAGTTGTTAAAGCAACTGTTTTCCTGCGGGATATGGCAGATTTCAATGGTATGAACGAAGTTTATAGGACCTTTTTCCCTGAAAATCCTCCAGCGCGCTCGTGTGTAGCTGTAAGGGAAGTCCCCGGTAATTTCCCCGTGGAGATAGAAGTTATCGCCATAAAGTGAAACATTTGGTTTTAATAAAGCTGTTATTCGAGATATTTTAAAAAGCGAGGGGATCTAAGCTTGCCCGAAGTCGTAAAAATCCCCTCTCTGATTCAAGAGTGAACCTCCACTTGCCGCCATTTAGTTAGGCACAAGAGCCTATTTTCAGCAAACCTCAGCCATTCATTACTTTTTCCGCATTTTTACGTCTAAATCTCACCCGGGGGCTTGACAAATGGCTAAAAAGTGTGTACACTTGTTTGTAGAACATTGGTTTGTAAAACATGTGTTTAAAACATGAGGAAGCTAGATGAGAAAGCCGGGTGTAAGTGAAACAAGGCAGCGGATATTGAAGTTTATCCGTGATTTTTTTGAAGACAGGGGTTATGCACCTACGGTTAGAGATATCCTGAAGGGGTGCAATATAAGCTCAACGGCAGTCGTTCAGCATCATCTGAATATACTGGAAAGAGAAGGCCACATTCATCGGGATCCAGAAGTTTTCAGAAGCATCCGGCTCCTTGATAGAAAGAATACTGTTAGAGTGCCGCTCTTAGGCTACATTGCTGCAGGCGAACCAATCCCCGTGCCAGATTCAGAGACGTGGAAAAGCGAGCCTGTAGAGACGTTAGAGCTAACTGAGGAGCTTATTCAAGGAAAGGAAGTCTATGCCTTACGAGTGAAAGGACTTTCAATGATTGATGCCCTGATTGATGACGGAGACGTTGTTTTGATGGAACCGGCGAACACTGCCGATGATGGCTTCAACCGGCTAACTCTCAGATGGGGCCACTCTATGTAAATCCCAAAAATATGGAAGTCCAGGGAAAGGTTATCGGGGTTATCAGAAAACTATGAGGAGAGAATAAGAGGCGATGGTTGCCTTTATTCAAATAAATCGCGGAGGTTAGAAATGGCTAAACTGCTTGAAAAACCAGAAGAGTTAAGAGTAACCGCCAATATTGAAGGCACACCACTAACTATTACCAGAAATGGCAAGGCAGAGCGTGTGACCAGAATATATCAGCAGTGGCGGGTATCGGAACAACTCTTCGAACAGGAGATTCTAAAGAGTTACTTCAGAGTTCGGACAAGTAAAGGCGTTATTTACGATATTTATCGCAATACTGCGTCCAATTCTTGGTATTTAGGCCGAGTTTGCGATTAGAACTTAAATTTGCGAATAAAAAAATTGAACTGTCGCTAAACCATAACTTGATGCTATTGATTAAAGGGAGGAGGCTTGTTTAATGATGCAGGCAGTAAAAGACACAGTCCAATGTTCGAGATGCGGTTGCATTGCGCTACCTGATGCCACCAAGTGCCCCAAATGTGGTGCATTATATAATGGCAATAGGGAAAAGGAGACAGTTGATGCCATGAATTATCTCCCGCGTCCAATGATAGTAGAAGACACCAACATTAAAGTAGTGCGAGCCTACTATCAACTCACCTGCCATCGTCACGGCAAGATTCATGTCAAAGCCACGGTAGTCGGTTCTCCTATCAAGTGCCCATTCTGCCAATAGGTGTGGGTGCAGGATAGGAAAAACCCACAATGCACGCCTGAAGGTATTATGCTTTGCTAAGTTGGTTAATTTGTGGTATTACGCTAGGCAGGATATAAAAAATCGGGATGAGAGGATTTGAACCTCTGACATCATGGCCCCAAACCGAATTCGAGAAAAGGCGGTGACCGCTTGCCTCCTTTCCTCAGCCAGTTTAACACAATCATCTTTACCGGTACCGGTCAATTAATCTGTTAGCCTATTGCACAAAACAGGCTTCTTTTGTATTAACAACATGAATCTAATGTGAATTCTCTTGTATCTCTTACTATCAGCCATGCAATGCCACCTCTCATGCTGCTTTTTAGGTTATATTGCCTGATGGGGGGAACGCTACCTGAGCACCACTCTGTTCAGGTCCGTATGCACCAAATGTCCGCCTTGGCCCCGGTAAACGTGCAGAAGGCTAGCCGCTCCTGGCGGCCACCAGAAGAGTACCTGGTCCGCCGTGCACGCCCAATCCAGCACCTACCCTGGACATTTGAATCTGTTTTTCATCAATGATGGAGGCGATGCGCTTCTTGAGCGCCTTGGCCTCTTCGGGCACCGTGCTGTGGGCTATGGCCACCTCTTGCAGATTGGGATGACTTTTTACGAACTCGAATAACTGCTCTATGCCCTTGGCATAAGAACGAGCCATACCTGCCTGAACGAGTTCACCCTCGCGCATTGTCAGGATAGGCTTCACGTTCAGCAGCGTGCCTACCAGCGCCTTGGTTTTGGTGATGCGGCCGCCCTTGAGCAGATAGTGCAAGGTGTCTAGCAGCGCGCGGATTTGAGTCTGGCTGATGGCCTTCTTGGTCTCCTTCAAAACCTCCGCCAAATTGCCACCTGCCCTGGCCACCCGGGCTGCAGCCATGGCTATTATCCCCAGACCCACCGATACCGAAAGGCTATCCACCACGTGGACTTCGCACTTAGGCTTTGCTAGCTCGATACCCTGGAGCGCCGCATTGTAGGTGCCGCTCACCTTGGCCGGCACATGTATGGACACAATGGCATCGGCGTCTTCGGAAAGGTCTCCATAGGTCTTAGCGAAGTCGGCGGGCATGGGCTGTGTGGTGGTGGGATAAACCGGACCTTCCACCAGCCTCTTGTACAGCTCATCCGGCACTATGTCCACCCCGTCTTTGTAAGCTTTATCACCAAAATAGATATACACCGGCACAACGGTGATACCCAGCTCCTTAGCAACCTCAAGGGGGATATCCGAGGTGCTATCAGTGACAACCTTTATTGCCAAAACTCACCTCCAAATTCATCCAGTAGTAAAAGTCCTAAGATTGTACCTGCGGTTAAAGGGAAATGCAATACCTTGGAATACTATGTGCAGCCAACCCAAATGTGCCCATTTCCCCCTGACGATTTACACACACAGGGCAGATTGTGGATGTTTCACGGACAGAAAGGGCCATGAAGCCTGAACGTATTATCTCATATCTATGGTCGGGGTGAGAGGATTTGAACCTCCGACCTCATGGTCCCAAACCATGCGCGCTAGCCGCTGCGCTACACCCCGCAGCAAAAAGTATAGTTTAACTAGTTCGATATAGTCAAGGAATCACGCGCCGGCTTTTAACTGGTATGGCTATTTACATGTGGGGCAGATATCGAAGAATTCCTCGGGCAGCCCCCACTTTTTTCCGATGTATTCTAATTGCTTTTCCGGTGCCCAATAATTCCCGCAGACTTTACACTTCTTGAGCTTGAATTCCACTTTCCAGTTGTAGATTATTCTGGTGTCTCCTCTATCTTCCATTTTTATGGCACCGGTTGGGCATATATAGTAGCAAGAACCACAGCCGATGCAAGCTGTGGCTGGCTCAAGGAAGGGAGAAGCCGGTTCCTTTGTTATGCCTCGATTGACCAGGCTGATAGCACTTACACCAACAACTTGCTCGCAGGCTCGAACACACAAGCCGCACACAATGCAGTCATTGTCTTCTAGGTACTCAGGTTTGAAGGATGGCTGCTCAATACCCATCTGCGAAGCTAATTCCTTTATTACCTTGTTCTTAGAGCACCGTGCCAGAAGCAGCTCTAATATCATTTTGCGATTGCTTATTACTCTGGGCGAGCCAGTTTTAACTTCCAATCCTTCTTCCACCGGGTAAAGGCAAGAGGTGACTATTCTAGAACGTCCACCTCTGGAAATCTCCACGATGCACAGCCTACAAGCGCCGTATGGCTCCATAGCTTCATGGTGGCACAAGGTGGGTATATCAATGCCGTTTTCTCTAGCTACCTGAAGTATCGTCTGCCCTTCTTCAGCCTTAAATTCACGGCCATCAATTTTGAAGGTTATCATTCTACTCTTTACCTACAGCTCCTAATTTGCAAACATCATAGCAAGCTCCACACTTGATGCACTTCGACTCATCCAGAACAACCGGCTTCTTCTTGCCCATGAAGGTTATGGCTTCCTGAGGGCAAGCTTTAACACAAAGTCCACAGCCCGGGCATTTTTCTTCTATTATGTGGTAATGGATTAAAGCCTTACAGACACCTGCGGGGCATCTCTTTTCCTTGATATGAGTTTCATACTCATCTCTGAAATAGCGAATAGTGGTCAGAACAGGATTTGGTGCTGTGGCGCCCAAGGCGCAGAGAGAACTATCTATTAGAGTGGCTGAAAGCCGCTCTAGAAGGTCGATGTCTTCTTCATCGCCTTTCCCTTCGGTGATGTCATCCAGAATTTGCCGCATTCGCTTTACTCCCTCTCGACATGGTACGCACTTGCCACAAGATTCCTCTTCGAGGAAGGTGAGGAAGTATTTAGCGATGTCTACCATACATGTGGTCTCATCCATGACAATCATGCCGCCTGAGCCCATCATCGAACCAGCTTTAGTCAACTCGTCGAAATCTACTGGTAGGTCAAGTAAGCTTTCAGGAAGGCAGCCACCGGAAGGGCCACCAGTCTGCACCGCCTTGAATTTCTTCCCTTCTTGGATACCACCACCGATATCATAGATGATTTCTCTTAAGGTTATACCCATTGGCACTTCTACCAAGCCCGTATTGTTGATCTTACCTACCAGAGAGAATATCTTTGTTCCTTTGCTGCCATCGGTACCTAAGGTGCGATACCAATCAGTGCCTTTATTGATTATTACGGGCACATTAGACCAAGTTTCTACATTGTTTAAGTTACTAGGTCTGTCCCACAGGCCCTTTTCTACTGTGTGAACATATTTGGCTCTTGGTTCTCCAACCTTGCCTTCGAGGGATGCCATCAATGCCGTAGACTCACCGCACACGAAAGCACCTCCACCTCTAGTTATGCGGACATTAAAATCAAACCCCGAGCCTAGTATGTTATCTCCGAGCAGCCCTAACTGCTGTGCTTGGTTCAGGGCAATTGTTATGTTAGCCAATGCTAGAGGATATTCATTGCGAACGTAAACATATCCCTGACTAGCTCCGATGGCATAAGCACCAATAATCAGGCCTTCAAGTACACTGTGTGGATTACCTGAAAGGAGACCTTCATTAGCGTAAGCTCCAGGGTCGCCTTCGTCGGCATTTACAATAACATACTTGATATCTCCTGGAGCTTTACGGCAAGAATCCCACTTTAATCCGGTAGGGAAGCCTGCGCCACCACGTCCTCTCAGACCAGAATGCTTAACCTCCTCAATTATTTGTTCTGGAGTCATCTCAAAGAGAGCTTTAGCCAAGGCTGAGTAGCCACCTATAGAGATATAGTCTTCAATAGCGGTCGGGTCTATTTCAATGTTGTTACCGAGAATAAGCCTCTCTTGCTTCTGATAGAATGACACTGCAGGTTGGTGCACAACCTTTTTGCCCGTAGCGGGGTCAGTATAAAGTAACCTGTCGATAATATTGCCCTTAATAATCGTCTCATCTAGTATCTCAGGCACATCTTCTGATTTCACTTGCTGGTAGAAGATATTGCCAGGTTCTATGAGTACAATAGGCCCTCTTTCACAAAGACCGTGGCACCCTGTCGTCTTTAAGCTTACTTTGTTTTCAAGTCCTCGTTTCACTAGCTCAGATTTAAAATCTTCGATAACTTTTACACAACCGTAAGGGTGGCAAGCTGTGCCGTTACATATAGCAATCCTTGGCTTGTTCGACTGCTGTTTCTTTACTAGCTCTTTTCGCAGAGCTTCTAAGTTTTCTCTTGAGTGAAGTCTAGTTAGCATTTTAAAAATATTTGGTTACTCGAATTGATTCAATAAATTGTCAACTTTTTCAGTACTCATCTGCCCGAAGTATTCCCCATCAATTTTCACAGCTGGTCCCACAGCACAACAGCCCATACAGTTGACTGTCTCCAGTGTGAATTTACGGTCCTTAGTAGTCGCCCCCCGCTTGGTGGCTAAACTTCGTTCAACCTTCTCAAGCACTCTGACAGCACCTCTGACATGGCAGGCAGTGCCTAAGCAAACGTTAATCAAATGCTTACCTCTGGGTTCGAGGCTGAAGGCTCTGAAAAAAGTGGCTACGTCGTATATCCGGCTTGCAGGAATAGCCATAGATTCGCTTACCTGAATCAGAGCTTCTTTGGGTAGGTAAAAGTGTTCAGCCTGTATATCCTGAAGTATGGAAACTAGCTGACCTCTGTCACCATTGTATTTGTTTATGATAGCGGTAACTTTTTCATCCATTGTCAGTAATTATTGTGGGTAGCTTTTTCCTTGAGTTTGACATATTCATCGGTCACCCTCGCCTGAATTTGAGCTACTGTCTCTTTGGTAAGGTGCCGGAATCTTCCTTGTAGCTTGAAGTAATCCTCCACAGGGCGCAGCTGGGGAAAATCGAAATTCAGAGTATATCTGCCCTCTTCTATTTCATAAAGAGGGAAAATACCTGTTTCCACTGCCAATCGCCCTGCCCTGATAGTTAAATCTGAAGGTAGACGCCAGCCAGTAGGGCAAACAGACAATATATGTATATAAGACGGGCCTTCGACTTTCATGGCTTTATTGATTTTATTCATGAGGTCAAAAGGATAACTATGGCAGGCGGTAGCTACATAGGGTATGTCATGAGCTGCAGCAATAGCCGGCATGTTCTTCTTCCATGTAGTTTGTCCAATGCTGACCTTGCCTGCAGGTGAGGTGGTGGTGGAAGCGCCAAGAGGGGTAGCACTTGAACGCTGAATGCCAGTATTCATGTATGCTTCATTATCAAAGCAGATGTATATA
>JAPLHH010000276.1 GCA_026389735.1 Chloroflexota bacterium
CATTTTACGCCACGGTGCCAAGTTGCTTTACGCCTGGGCTGATGCTACGGTCCCGCTGATTTCAATCATAGTCAGAAAATCTTACGCCGGTGCCCATTACGGCATGCTGGACAAATCAATCGGCGCCGACCTCGTATTTGCTTGGCCCACAGCTCTGGTTACCATTGTCGGCGCTGAGACCGCAGCTAGCGTTATCTTCGCCAAGGAGATAAAAGAGGCAGAAAATCCCAAAGAGGTAAGAGCCAAACGAGTACAGGAGTACAAGGAGCTGTACGAGAATCCTTATCTTGGTGCTGAAAGAGGCTATATTGATGATATCATAATGCCCAGCGACACCAGGAAGATGATAAATAGAGCCCTGGATGCGTTGGCAAATAAGACGGTGACTAGGCCGTGGAGAAAGTACTCCAATATCAACCTATGACAGCTAGTAGTAGCGCAGAAGTTAATTACGCGGATATTTCAAAGACATACGATGACTATCGTTCTTACCCGGAGAGTCTGATAAAAAGGATTATTGAACTAGGTAGGATTAGCCAGGGAAAGAAAGTATTAGACCTCGGCTGCGGCACGGGAAATATAGCCTGGCAAATAAAGAATAAAATCAACGCTGATTTAATCGGCGTCGACGTATCGCTGGCCATGTTGAAGGTTGCCAAGGACAAATCGCTTGAAGTTATATGCACCGACATCGATAACCAGCAATTGCCTTTCCGCGATAGTTCTTTTGATACCGTAATAGCGGCCTACGTTATCCACCAGATTAAAAACCTGAATTTCATGCTCTCAGAATGTTACCGCGTGTTACGGGATGGCGTCCTGGTTCTTTTAACCTCCAGCCATAGACAAATCGAAGAACAGCATCCGATTATTAAAAATTTCTTCCCCAGCTACATAGATATCGATAAAAGTAGATTTCCGGACATAGACCGGATTGATTCACTATTGGAGTCCCTCGGGTTCAAGAATATCAAACACGAAGAGGTGACGGTCGCCGGTATCCCCATAGACGATGAATACCTGCAAAAAGTAAAGAACAAATACGTCTCGACCTACCACCTTATGCCGGAAAGCGAATTCGAGAATGGTATCGCTAATTTAGAAGCTTTTATTATGAACAGCAATCAGCCGGAATTCAGGGACTGGCACGGAACGATAATATGTGGACTAAAGACCGACTAAAGGAGGAACAAAATGGAATTAGTAAATGCCTGGCCAACATCGATGTGGATGATCTTGGTTATTCTCTTGCTCGTTCTCTGGACTGCGCCATGGAAGGGCGTGGCACTTTGGAAGGCTGCCGGTAACAAGCAGCTGGTGTGGTTCGTCTGTATTTTTATCTTTAGCACACTGGCCATCCTGGAGATAATTTACATCTTTGGATTCAGCAAGAAGAAAAATAACGCACAAGCTCAGTAACTAGTGTGAAGGGCGGAGCATCTGCCCCAGCGGGCGGACCTAAAGGTTCGCCCCTACAGAGTGGCTAAATACTAAACCCGAACAGCCAGGGGGCAGGGGTAGACCCTGCCCCCTGGCTGTTGGTATGCCTTAAACACCGCACAACAGACTGTAGACACAATACTCGCCTGTTTGCTATACTCAAAGACTTGTGAAGCTAAAAATATGGTTCCTTGAGACCAGGCCACAATTCTTATTACTTTCAGTGGTGCTGGCTTTTTTTGGCACCTGCATTGCCTGGTATAACGGCGCCTTTCATCTTGGCCACGCCATATTGGCTTTCATCGGCTTGCTTCTGTGTCACATCAGCGTCAATGTTTTGAACGACTACTACGATTATAAAAGCGGCATCGACCTGAAGACCAGAAGGACACCATTCAGTGGCGGCAGTGGTTTTCTGCCCGCTGCCTCTTTAAAACCTGA
>JAPLHH010000161.1 GCA_026389735.1 Chloroflexota bacterium
AGACGGCTCTGCATCCGCTCTTTTGTAATTGTGAGCGAAGCAGTGCCAAATTATATGAGGCTGGAATCTCAGGCTAGAAGCGATATTGTTTGAAATTGGAGGGCTGTCGGATAATAAGAAATATCAGCTATTATGGGCGAAAGGCACAAGCTCTCTTATTTGTTCTGTCATCTCATCTACTATGGAAGCAAAGCGGTCGCCTTCTGAGGCTGAGACCCAGTCCAGCCTTACCCGTTCCTCCTCAATACCAAGTTGTCCCAGCATTTTCTTGAGCAGTGGTATCCTGCGGGCTTCTTTCACATTACCTTCCAGGTAATGACATTCACCGTGGTGTCAGCCGCAGACTAGAACCCCATCTGCACCCAGTTGAAAAGCCTTGAGGATAAAGGTGGGCTCTACCCGGCCGCTGCACATGACCCTGATTACACGCACATTGGGCGCGTACTTTCTTCGAGATGTACCTGCCAGATCAGCCGCAGCGTAGGAACACCAGTTGCATAAGAATCCGACTATCTTTGGCTCGTAGCTCATACTAGCACTCCTTCTAGTTCTGCCATAATTTGCTCAGTGGTGAAATGCCTGCTGGTGATAACCCCGCTTGGGCAGGCGGCAGCACAGGTGCCACAGCCTTTGCATAGGACCTCATTGATAACAGACACCTTCTTGTCATCATTGAAGGAAATCGCATTATAGGGGCAGAGCGAGATACAAGTCTTACACCCAGAACAAAACTCCTCTTCGATAACTGCAGTAGCTGCCTCAATCTCAACGCTGCCTTTGCATATCATGGCCATGACCCGGGCGGCTGCTGCTGAGGCCTGGGCTACGGTGTCGGGAATGTCTTTGGGTCCCTGACAGCAACCGGTGACAAAAACGCCATCTGTTGTTGTGGCCACGGGGTCAAGCTTCGGGTGCTTTTCCATGAAGAAGCCATCCTTGCTCCTGCTAATAGAAAATAGTTTAGCCACCTCGCCGGCATCAGCTCGAGGCTCCAATGCGTTGCTCAGAATCACCATGTCAACGGGAAGGCGCCGTTGCCGGCTGATTAAGGTATCCTCACAAGTAACCACCAGTTTCCCCTTTTCCTCAGGAGTCTCGGCGACATCGGTAACCTCTCCAGCGCGGCCTCGGATAAAGTTGACTCCTTCTTCCTGAAGCCGGTTGTAGAATTCTTCGTAGCCCTTGCCGAAACAGCGTAGGTCGATATACAGGTCATAGATCTCAGCGTCAGGTATTTTCTCTCTTATTAGGTGAGCGAACTTGAGCGAATACATGCAGCAGACACGAGAGCAATATTCGTGATAGTTGAGGTCGCGGCTGCCGATGCAGTGCAGGATGGCTATGCTGCGTGGCTCTGAGCCGTCTTTGAGCAATATCTTGCCGCTAGTTGGGCCTGAAGCACTGCTCATTCTCTCGAACTGGAAGCCGGTGATAACGTTATCGTATCTTCCATAACCGAATTGAGACATTGGGGTGGGGTCAAAGGAATCGAAGCCGGTGGCAATGATGATAGAGCCCACATCCAGGTCGATTATCTTCTCTGTCTGCTCGAAGTCAATTGCCTTGGCTTCGCAGAACTTTTCGCAGGCACGACATTTGCCTTTGATGAAATAGGTGCAACGCTCCCGGTCAATAACTGGAACGTTTGGCACTGCCTGGGGGAAAGGAGTATAGATAATCTTTCTTTTGCCGATGCCGAAGTCGAATTCGCTATCTGCCTTCATGGGGCATTTATCTTGACAGGTGCCACATCCGGTACATTTGCTTTCATCCACATAACGTGGCTTCTTTCTTATTTTGACCTTGAAATTGCCCACATAGCCTGAGACTTCTATAACTTCACTGTAAGTTATGAGCTCGATGCTTTCGTGTGACCTCACCGAGGCCATCTTCGGTGTCAGTATTCAGGCGGAACAGTCTAGAGTGGGAAAAGTTTTATCGAGCTGGGCCATGTGCCCGCCTATAGAAGGCTCTCGCTCCACCAGGTAAACCTTATGGCCAGAATCGGCGATCTCCAGCGCTGCCTGTATGCCAGCGATGCCTCCACCGACCACGAGGGTGTTTGGGTTGACCGGTACCTCCTTGGTTTCCAGCGGCACGTGGTGCAAAATGCGCCTCACTGCAGCGCTGACCAGTGCCTTGGCTTTCTGGGTTGCCTTCCCACCATCTTCATGCACCCAGGAGCAGTGCTCCCGAATATTGGCCATCTCGAACAGATACGGGTTTAGACCGGCGCTGGCTACAGTTCGCCTGAAGGTTTGTTCGTGTAATCTTGGGGAGCAGGAGGCCACAACAACGCGGTTAATGCCTAGCTCCTTGATGTCATTCTTTATCAACTCTTGGCCTGGGTCTGAACAAACGAATTTATAATTGCGGGCTATAGCTACCGATGGCAGACCTTTGGCAAACTCAGTTACTTTCTCGACATCAACCGTACTAGCGATGTTGGCTCCGCAGTGGCAGATATAGACACCTATTTTCGGCTCCATTCGGTCCTCCTTATCGTTGCTTGGTATATCTGGCTAATACTTTCTCGGGCGGAACAATGTTTTCTTGTAGGCCTAAGGCCTTACTCTCGATGCCGAAGGCTATACCCATAAGCTGGGTGAAGAATAAAATAGGGAGGCTGAAATTTGTCTTGAACTTTTTGTTGACCGTGCTCTGGTAGGCATCCAGATTCAGGTGGCAGAATGGGCATACAGTGACAATGCAATCGGCGCCGTTGCTTGCAGCGTTATCAAGAAGTTTGTGTATCAGTCCTAAAGCGATGTCCTCCTCGGATAGGATGAGAGAACCGCCGCAGCAGCGGGTTTTCAGCGGATACGGTACGACTTCGGCTCCTATGCTCTCTATAAGGCGGTCCAACGATTGAGGATATTCCGGGTCGTCAAAGCTTGGTGTAGGCCGTACTACCTGACAGCCATAGTAGGGGGCTACTTTGAGTCCGCCGAGGTCCACTTTGACCTTAGATGCGATTTCGTCATGGCTGATATCATTAGCGAAAACATCAAGGATATGCCGCACCTTGATAGTGCCGTGATACTTAAGGCCACCGGCCGCCAAAGCTTCGTTTATTTTCTCCCTAATCTCAGGGTATTCCTGGAAGTGTTGGTTGGTCCTATTCAGGATGAGATAGCAGTCGCTACAAGCTGCTACTAAGTCGAACCCTCTTTTTTCAGCCAATACTAGGTTGCGGGCGCAGCAACAAAAGGCAGCCAGTTCGTCAACAACGGTGTATGGTGTAGAACCGCAGCAATTCCAATCCTCAAGCTCAATGAGTTCCGTATCCAGAACGTTGGCCACAGCTCGGGCGGATGTATCGTAGGCGCGACTGTCTTCGTGCATGCAGCAGCCAGGGAAGTAGTTATAATATCTCATGATGTGCCTCCAATGCCCTAGCTTTGTCCAGAATAGCTCTGAACTGACCTAGTGCCTCAGGTTTTAGTCTAGTGGGTTTAAGCGGCATGCGCCCATGCCTGAACAAGGCGAGCGCCACAGAGGTGTTTTTCAGGGCGCTAAACGGATTCACCTGGAGATAAAACCGGATCATGCAGCCTAAGCGCGGGATATGCCCGGAACTATAGACAGTATCGCTGAACACCTTGTACAGGGTTGGCGTGCGTGTCCGTGGAGTACTCACGTTATGGCGCATAGCCAGATGTTCTAGCGCATGCATGATATAGGTTGGCACGATTCCCCTGGGACAGCGCACCGTGCACATATAGCAAGATAAACAAAGCCACATGGAGTTGCTGGATAGGACTTCTTTCCGCATGCCAGCCCGTGCCATAGCAATTAACTCACGAGGTGTGTAGTCCATTTTGTTGGCATTGGGGCATGATGCAGAGCAGGTACCGCATTGGATACACAGATTAATCTTCTCGCCGCCCGGCATAGACGAGATTTCCTGGATAAAACTGTTAACGCCGTGCACTTTCGTCGCCATTCTATACCTGCCTTTGCCTAATTATAATTCTTTCCCAGTTTTATTGAAAGAGGAAAGGGCTGCTCTTGCCCTTAACAGCCATCTCCTAGCTTGCCTTTCTATGCATAGTTATACTCACAAGCTCGGCATTTTTCATCTGTCTGAAATCCTAATTTTGTTATGACTTTAGCTATGCCCCAAAGTATTGACGTTGCCGCTTATTTACCTCCAGAAAACTCCTTTTCACGTTTCTTCCGTGGCTGATGAATGATATGGTAGATGTTACCTGAGTTGATGTACCAGATGAATGCTATGGGGAAGAAGATACTGGGTATTGCCAAGACTAACACTGCAATGAATTCCCATTGCATTACTTATCTATCCTTCCGGCTCAAGCTTTAATCAAGTCACAAGCCGTTCATGTATTAAATTAAATCGGAGGCAAGAACTCCGGAGCTAATGGGTCGATCTTTGCTGCTGGAGTCAATTCTTGCTTTCGATTCCTAACTTATGATTTGTTTTTTCTCTTACCTCCGACTGTGATATGAGGTTACTACATCTGCCCGCAAATTGACTTCCGCTATAATGCCCATTTCTATTTGTGTGGAACACCTGATAAAATAAACCACGGGCGAGCATTTATGCCTAGTCAGCGTGGTGGATGATCAGACAATTGTGTTTTATTGGTTATGAGCATCGGTCTGTTATAATGAACGTAGGGAGAAAGATTATTTGAAAAAGATCAAGATTCTTATTGCTGATGACCATGCATTCGTGCGTGAGGGCACGCGGCGGATTCTGGAACAGGAGCCGGATTTGGAAGTAGTTGCTGAGGCTGGCGATGGCGAGGAGGCAGTGAGGCTTGCTTCCGACTTAAAGCCAGATGTTGCCATAATTGATGTCGCCATGCCCAAACTAGATGGTATTGAAGCTACGCGACAGATAAAGGCTCTGTGCCCCGCTGTAGCAGTTCTGGTGCTCAGTGCTTATGACGATGATCAATTTGTCTTTGGTTTACTGGAAGCAGGGGCTGCTGGTTATCTGTTGAAGAGCGTTCGCGGTCACGAGATAGTTGATGCCATTCGAGCAGTAGATGCCGGAGAATCGGTACTGCATCCCTTGGTTGCCCGTAAAGTTCTGAACCGTTTTGCCAGTGTTTCCAGCAGGGCACAACGAAAGAAGCCGTTGGAACTGCTCACCGACCGAGAGATGGAGGTGATGAGGCTAGTGACAAAAGGTTTAAGCAACAAGGATATTGCTGATGGACTTAGCTTGAGCGTCCGCACTGTGCAGGGACACTTGGCAAATATCTTTAATAAGCTGCGGGTTAGTTCACGTACCGAAGCTGTGGTACATGCCTTAAAAGAAGGGTGGGTCACTCTCGATGACGTGTCCTGAGTATTGTGACCACAAGCAGTTGAGGTATGACGGTAGTGCAGCGATTGTCCTTTAGGGGATGGGTGAGGGTTGTCTTTAGACCAGGCTTTTGGCTTCTCGTAGCGCTATTAGTGCTTATCACAATTCCCCACTACCGGGAAGTTGTAGCTCAGCCTTCTTTATTCACCGACGTACTAGCCAATATAGGTCTAAATAGACACGCCTTTGAGAGGATTGCCTATCTGGTGCCTATCATTTGGGCCGGATTTCTATTCGGATGGAGAGGAGCTGTTGCCATCTCGATTATCGCACTGGCATGCATGTTACCTCGAGCCATTTTCATATCGTCATCACCTAAGGATGCCATCCGGACTACCCTTTTATGTCACCCTGAGCGACAGCGAAGGGTCTCTGGATTCTTCGCTCCGCTCAGAATGACAGATGGGAGTAAGGTGGTTGAACGCTAG
>JAPLHH010000028.1 GCA_026389735.1 Chloroflexota bacterium
TAGTCAGCGAGGTCGGTAGCCAATATATAGCTGCCTGACATCGCCTGTTGCATCCGAGCAGTATTGATTTTCAGCGTTTTTATTAACCCGGTGAAAACTTCCAAAGTTGAAAGAAGTGTGTCCACGGTATCAAAAAGCCCCTCTTTGTCTTCCTGCATATCGCGATTGTAAGCCAATGGCAGACCTTTCATCACCGTCAAAAGGCTGAGCAAATTGCCGTAGACTCTGCCCGTCTTGCCTCTGGCTAACTCCGCCACATCTGGATTCTTCTTCTGAGGCATAATGCTACTGCTTGCAGCATACGCCTCATCGAGTTCCACAAACCCAAACTCAGCCGAAGACCACAGCACCATTTCCTCCGCCAACCGAGATAGATGCATCATCGTTATGGCAGCAGCTGATTCATATTCAATGACAAAATCCCGGTCAGACACAGCATCAAGGCTATTGGCACTTATTTCGCTGAAGCCCAGTTTCCGAGCTACGGAATCGCGGTCCACAGGATAAGCTACCCCGGCCAGAGCTCCGCTGCCCAGCGGCAGGACATCGGTGCGCCTCAAGCAATCCTGAAATCTCACTACATCACGCTGCAGCATCTCAAAATAGGCTAAAAGGTGATGGGCAAAGAGAACAGGTTGAGCCTGCTGGAGATGTGTATAGCCGGGCATAATCACAGTTTTGTTAGCCTCAGCTACACCCAGTAGAGCCCGTTGAAAATCCCTTAGTCTGCTGACAGTCTCCGAAATAGCCTCCTTAACGAAAAGACGCAGGTCCAAAGCTACCTGGTCATTTCTGGAACGGGCAGTATGCAGCTTACCAGCCACTTCACCTATTCTTTCAAACAGGCGACTCTCGATACTCATGTGGATATCCTCAAGCTCAGGCTTGAATTCAAGTTTCCCTCGCTCAATCTCATCTCGAATCGCGGCAAGGCCTGAGACGATAAGCTCAGCATCTTTTTCTGATATCAACCCCTGCTTGGCTAGCATCTGAGCATGTGCAATGCTCCCGGCAATGTCATGCTTATACAGCCGCCAGTCAAAGGGGATGGAGGCAACGTATTTCTCCACTGCCTTATCAACCCCCTTTTGGAAGCGGCTGCGCAAGCGGTCCTTAGTCTCGTCTTTCTTAGCCATACACCTTAACCCCCAGCTTACAAATCGTTTTATAAAGCCACGCCCAATCCGGAGCCAGCTTAAAAGCTTGCATCATCTCCTTCTCAGCCTCAAGTTTTCTTTTTCGGCTTCTTTTCTTCATCCTCGCCACCTTGCACCTTAGCCTGAACTTTTGCCGGCAGTCCCCAAATGTGAATGAAACCGGGCGAGGCGCTCTGGTCGAAAACATCCCCTTTATCATAGGTAGCCAGGCCGTAGTCATACAGCGAGACGGGAGATTTTCTGCCGACCACAATACAGTTTCCTTTAAAAAGCTTGACTCTTATTGTTCCCGTAACGTGCTTCTGGGAACGGTCCACGTAAGCAGCCAGGTCTCGGCGCAATGCAGTAAACCAGAGACCGTTATAGATGATGTCAGCATACTCGCTCGATACTTTCTCGTTAAAACGGAGCTGCTGGTGAGATAAAGTCATGGCTTCCATGGCTTGATGGGCTTTCAGTAAAACCGTAGCCGCTGGGGCTTCATAAATCTCTCTCGACTTTATCCCCACTAACCTGCTTTCTACATGGTCAATTCTCCCTACGCCGTGTTTACCAGCCATTTCATTAAGCCGCTGAATAAGAGCCACACCATTTAATTTCTCACCATTAAGGCTGACCGGTATTCCTTCCTCAAAACCGATTTCTACGTAATCAGGCTTATCAGGAGAGGCTGCCGGTGACTTAGTCCAGGCAAAAACCTCCTCCGGAGGCTCAACCCACGGGTCTTCCAGCACTCCACACTCTATGCTCCTGCCCCAGAGATTCTCATCTATAGAATAAGGACTGGCAGCCTTAATCGGTATAGGTATGCCATGCTTCTCAGCATAGGCAATTGTCGCTTCTCGTGTCATACTCCATTCTCGTGCCGGTGCTATAATCTTTAGTTCTGGAGCTAGAGCGGCGACACTTACATCGAAGCGAACCTGGTCATTGCCTTTGCCGGTAGAGCCGTGAGCTACAGCAACAGCTCTTTCTTTTCTGGCAGTATCTACCAGCAGCTTAGCTATCAGTGGGCGACCGAGCGCTGTAGCCAGTGGGTACTGACCTTCATAAATGACATTCGCCTTGAGAGCCGGAAAGACAAAGGAATCAACAAAAACTTTCTTTGCATCTACCGTCAATGCCTTGACCGCCCCTATCTTCAGCGCCTTTCGCTGAATGGCCGGAAGGTCGCCAACACCACCTATATCTGCAGTGAGAGCGATGACCTCCATCCTATACCTATCCGCCAGCCATTTTATAGCTGCCGAAGTATCCAAACCCCCACTATAAGCCAGTACCACCTTATCTGCCATTGTCATAACCTCCGACCGAAAACTGTTTCCAGAATATCCAATGCTTCATCGACATCTTTCTCAGTGATAATAAGCGGTGGCATAAACCGCAAGGCATTCGGCTTGACTTGATTGACCAGCAAGCCTTCTTTTAGGCAAGCCAGCACCATATCTTCAGCCATATTATCAGTAAAATTCAAAGCCAATAACAGTCCACGACCTCTTACCTCAGTAATGAAACCAAATTTGGCTTTCAACTTCTCCAGACCACCCACGAAATACTGCCCCACCTTTTTAACTTTGCCTGGTATGTCATTATCAATGATAAATTTCAACGTTGCCACACCAGCGGCACAGACTAACGGATTACCCCCATAAGTGGAGCCATGCTCACCGGGAGCAAAAACCGAAGCTCGTTCTTTGGCCAGAAAAACCCCAATGGGCACTCCACTGCCCAATCCCTTGGCCAATGTCATTATATCCGGTTCAACCCCATATTGCTCGTAAGCGAAAAGGCTGCCTATTCGGCCAATGCCGGTTTGAATCTCATCTAGAATCAGTAGAATGCCTGTCTCATCACACCAAGCTCGTATCTTCTTAAGATAGTTATCATCAGGTACATTAACCCCACCTTCGCCCTGAATAGGTTCCACCATTACAGCGCAAGTTCGATTTGTGGCCGCCGCTTTGATTGCCTCGATACTATCGTAATCTACATTGACAAAGCCATCTGGTAGGGGGATATAAGGCTGTTGGAATTTGTCTTGCCCTGTAGCTGCCACCGTAGCCAAAGTCCGACCGTGAAAAGAGCCATAAGTGGTGATAATTTCATAAGCTCCCTTGAGACGAAGCTTGCCATACCTGCGGGCTAGCTTCATTGCCCCCTCATTAGCCTCGGCACCACTGTTACAGAAGAAAACCCGGTCAAGGCAACTGTTATCAACCAATAATTTGGCCAGTTGTACTTGAGGAATGGTGTAGAACTGGTTAGATGCCTGAATCAGAGTTTGCGCCTGTTTTGTCAGTGCCTTGACCACCACCGGATGGCAATGTCCTAAACTGTTAACCGCCCAGCCACCAACAAAATCAAGATACTCCTTGCCATCGGTATCCCAAACTCGAGCACCTTGACCTCGAACCAGGGTGACCGGCAGCCGATTGATTGTCCGCATGAATAATTTACGTTCCAGTTCCTGCCAGTTTTCCATCTTACCAACCTATTGTAGTGCCATCACCCCTGTTTTCAACCTCATCGAGCAAAGCGTGAGGTACCCTGCCATCAATAATTCGAGTTATTGGTACCTTAGTCAAGGCCATAAGACAAGCCTCAATCTTGGCGACCATGCCTCCAGAAGCCACACCAGAGGCAACCAATTCCTTGGCATCCTGCGGGCTTAATTTGTGGATAAGCTTTTTGGAACTATCATAAAGGCCAGGGACATCGGTTAGAAAAATAAGCTTTTCCGCCTTCAAAGCAGCGGCAATTTCACCGGCGGCAGTATCGCCATTAACATTAAGCAAATTCGTATCCATGTCCGAGCCTTCCAGCAAGCCAAGGCTTACCGGTGCTATGACTGGTATATAGCCAGCCTTCAGTAATATCTCTATTACAGCAACGTTAACTTTTAGTTCTTCTCCGGTATATCCTAGCTCCGGCGTTTTGTTCTTCGCCAAAATTAAGCCACCATCAGCACCACTCAGGCCTACGGCTTTGCCGCCTGAGCGCCAGATGGCTGATACCAACTCCTTATTGACCAAGCCGGCCAGTACCGCCGTAACCACCTTCAATGTCTCCAAATCAGTAATCCTTAAGCCTTGAACAAAGCTAGTGGATATGCCCAATCGTCCGAGCCAATCAGAGACAGCATTACCACCACCGTGAACTACTACCAATGGCACGTCTCTTTTTTGCAGCGTCACCAGGTCTTCAACTGTGGTATCAGTACTGCCTAAAGTGCTACCGCCAATCTTGATGGCCAGAGGTCTCATAGCTTTCAAATCTCTCCTATTATTCTGAGCTTCCTACCTGTCATTCTAAGCACTTCACCTGTCATTCTGAGCGAAGCGAAGAATCTCTCAGTATTTCAGAAGTCCCTCAAGGAATCTACAGACCCTTCGCTCATCCTCAGGGTGACATTTAAATACTTAGCTAACTTGTATAAGCGCTATTTATAGTAACATATTCTTCAGATAGGTCGCACCCCCACGCTACAGCTTTGCCTTGACCAAGGTTAAGGTACAATCTCACCGATACTTCCTTACCGGATAAACTGGTACTCAATTCCTGTCTAGCAAAAAGCACAGGGGAGCCTTGCTTCATAACGCAAACGTCGTTCAAATAAACGTCTAACTTCCTCTCATTTACTTTTGCTCCACTCCGACCAAGCGCCGCCACAATGCGCCCCCAGTTGGGATCATTGCCGTGAATAGCTGCTTTAAACAGCAGCGAGCTAGCTATGGTACGAGCCGCCAAGCGAGCTTGCGCTTCATTAACAGCACCTTCTACAGCAACCTCTATGAGCTTGGTGGCGCCTTCGCCATCTCGAGCCACACACTTAGCCAGATAAAGACAAACCTCATCTAAGGCTTTCTGAAATAGTTCACCGCTGCGGCTGTTTATTGTCTCAGTGCCAGCTAAGCCATTAGCCAAAATCACCACCGTGTCGCTGGGGCTGGTATCACCATCAATCGTAATCATATTAAAGGAAACATCCACTGCTTTTTGCAATGCTGATTGTAGGAAGCGAACATCCACGGCCGCGTCAGTAGTCAGAAAGCAGAGCAGGGTAGCCATATCGGGATGTATCATCCCCGCCCCTTTAGCCACACCACCAAGAGTAAACCTGCCTAACTTCGATTCAACAGATATGGCTGTCTCTTTGGGGAAAGTATCGGTAGTCATCATTGCACTGGCCAGCTCATGCCCCCCTTCCTTAGTACGGGCAACCTTTCGGATACCGGCTCGAATCCGTTCCATGGGCAATGGCACCCCAATCACGCCGGTACTGGCAACCAGGACATCCTCCACTGATAGCCCTACCTTCTCAGCTACTGACCTCGCCATCTCAACAGCATCGGCCATACCAGAATCGCCAGTGCAAGCATTAGCACAGCCTGAATTGACCACAATCGCCTGGGCTTTCTTATCCTTCAAATGCTTCTGGGAAAGGATTACTGGAGCTGCTTTGATGACATTAGTGGTAAAGACGCCAGCAGCTACACACGGCTTCTCGGAGCACAGGATAGCCAAGTCGAGTTCCTCTTGGCTTTTTATACCTGCTTTGACTGCCCCAGCCAGGAAGCCTTGCGGAGAGGTAACAGTACCCGAGGCGATGACATTAAAACTAGATTCCATAAATCAAATAACTATAGCACTTTTTAAGCTATGGCTCTAGTTTAGTCATTGCGAGGGGCATAAGCCCCAAAGCAATCTCAGGGATTGTCCCGCGGAGTTTGTCCTAGCTAAGTGAGATTCTTCACTGTGCTCAGAATGACAGCGGCGAAGGGCTCAGAGAGACAATTTACCGGAGACAAATAACCTCGTTTTTTACGTAAAGCTTGCCTCTGGCGTCCTGAACAAAACGGAGATTATGATTAACACTATCCCAGCACTGAGAAAACCGATTCCATACATCCGCATAGGAGCCGTAAGGTCAGCAGCCAGCTGAGGTAACTTCGCCTGAAGTCCAAGCAGCATGCTTGATTCACCGGCAAGACGGCTGAGAGCCTGACTAATCAATACATCAAGCAGCGAACCTAGAGTACAGACGACGCCAGTTATAGTGAACACTATACCAATAGCCCGAGTGATGGGCTTCGGCTGCCACCAGTGCACCAGAGCTATCAGCAATACCAGCAGAACTGCTGAGCCAATCAGAGCCTTATACGCCGTGTCTATATAACCTATAACCTTCCTGACCTGCTCGAGCTGCGCCGTCACCTGCGAACCTACAACCGCCTCATTAAGTTCAAAGCTTGACGGTATCGTTTTGTCGATTTCAACATATACCTGTGACATATAGGCTTCTATCTGGCTTTGGGGAGCGCCCTGCAATTCTGGAGGCAGAGACTTAAGCACAACCTCTCTGGCATTTTCCTTGATGACTGACCGCACCGGCTCCAGAGAGATAGTCACATCTAGCCCCTGTTCACCTTTTAGGTAAGCATAACCGGCGTGGATAACAGTATTAGCTTGCTCTTCAAACCATGGTTTAAGCTCTGTGACCAACTCATCCACGGTTTCAGCATCGATAAACTCCTGACCTGGCAACTGCGCTTTCGCCTGTTCAATTACCACCGAATAGACATCCAATTTATCCAGCTCGGCGACGACGAAGTCTGGATTGAGAACGGTCAGGTTTACCGTGATTATGATACCGAGCAAAACCAGGGCAGTGAACAGCAAAGAGCCAAAAATGCCTGAGAAAAAGCCTCTGACAATGCTCATGTTGAACTATCGGCTAATTATCAACTATAGGCACTTTCGGAGTCAACTTAGCCAGATGACTCACAAGAGTCTCTGGAGTTATAACCCGCCGATTATAGACATGTAGTTGCGAGGCTTAAGTCTCGCTTATGGCGACCTTAAAAGGTCGCACTACACATGGTCCCCCCCGGCAGAATGAAAATACTTGTTGGAAATGTGAAGGAATAATATAATACTTGATAATGAGGCATTGTGAAAAAAAGCGAGTTACCAGAGGAATTAGTAGAAGAAGTAAAATCCTTTAATTGTGTCTTGTTTGCTGGTGCAGGCACAACTACCGAGCAGCCGTACTTTAGAAGCACTTTCTTAGCACATGTGAAAGCGGAGTGCAAATACCCCAAAAGAGCGAAAACCCAATCGTTTCCTGAGGTAATGCAATATTATTGCCAGAAGTTAGATGGCGGAAGAAAAAATAAGCTAATAAGAGAAATAATTGAATGGATTGAATACTATAGTGCTCAAGGCGAACCTAACAGGGTTGCTACTGGTTTTTTCAGGGATATGGCTAGAATACCTTTTTTCCGAACTATTGTAACCACAAATTGGGATCCATTCTGTGAGCGTACTGTTAATGTGCTTGTACCAATGGTAGAAGACCAAGATATTCCATTTTGGGACGAAAGTAGACGTCAAGTATTGAAAATCCACGGGTGTATTACTAGACCACACACAATAGTAGCTACATTAGATGATTACAACGCATGCATGAAAGACAAGTCACGAGGAGCCATATTTACAAAACTACGTGATTTAATGGCAACGAAGACTTTTATTTTCGTGGGATATAGTGCTAAAGACCCGGATTTTAGATTGATTTATGATGAGGTTATTAATAATCTAGGTCCCTTCCGAAGGGGGGCATATGTTATTGATCCAAACCCTGAAGAATGTTCAATAAAGGATTGGGAAGCTCGTGGTGTAAAAATCTTGAAGATAAGTGGAATAGTATTCGCCAGGGAGCTGATTAAGCATCTAGAAAAAGATAAACTGGTACCTTCACAAGAGTTAATCAGTTGCTTTGAAAACCAATTAGATAGGATAATTGATATACATATGCGGACATCAGATAAGCAGGAATTGGCTGGAGCGTTCTCTTCTACTATGTATCAAGATGGCCTTATCCATTCACTGGAGCATTTAATTGAGGGCAGCAGGACTGGGACATTAATGCAAGATTTCGCTAAGCAATTAAATGACTTTGAAGAAACGCTTGATAAATATTTGAGAGCGCTTTCAAGATATGAAAGGAAACCGAAAACTGATGAACCCAATTATGCGCTTATTGAAATAGCCTATTGGAGTGGGAGAGTAGAAGCTTTAAAGCGTTTTATTTCAAATAATAAGAAGGATATACCCGCATTTTTCAGCCCCTATGCTCTCAAACCAAAAAATAGGATGGCACGCTTAAACAAGATTTGATGTTATCCAGCTATGCTGCTGGTTACCCTGTGAAAACACAGAAATTAACCGTGCCTCGTTCGAATTCATTGGTAGCAGGGGTGGATTTGAACCAACGACCTTCGGGTTATGGGTTCGAATCTGACCTCATCGCCTTCCGCTTCAACTCGTAGAGCTTGGTTATAGCTTCGAGGGGGGACATGGAATCAACATCAAGCTGGCTAATTTCTCCTATAAGCGGTGACTTATCCCCGAAGAGGGGGAGCTGCTGGGTTGGTTCTTTTTTAGACCGAATGGCTTTATGCTGTTTCTGCCGAGGCTGGCTACCTTCCAGACCGGCCAGAACCTCCTGCGCCCGATGCACCACCGATGCCGGTAGGCCCGCCAGTTGGGCTACGTGAATGCCGTAGCTCTTATCAGCGCCGCCGGGGACAACTTTGCGCAGGAAAATAACCTTGTCTTCCTCTTCGGTCACCGCTACATTGAAATTCTTGACCCGAGGCAAGAAGCTTGCCAGCTCCACCAGCTCGTGATAGTGGGTGGCAAATAGAGTTTTCGCCCTGAGCCTGGGATGATTGTGGATAAACTCGGCTACCGCCCAGGCGATGGAAAGCCCATCATAAGTGCTGGTTCCTCGACCGATCTCATCTAGAATAATAAGTGATTTAGGAGAGGCATTGTTGAGTATGTTGGCCGCTTCCACCATCTCCACCATAAACGTCGACTGCCCGGCAGCCAAGTCTTCCTGGGCTCCGATGCGGGTAAAGATGCGGTCAACGATACCTATGGTCGCTGTATCAACCGGAACAAAACTGCCAATCTGAGCCAGCAAGACAATCAGCGCCACCTGCTTCAGATAGGTGGATTTACCCGACATGTTAGGCCCGGTAAGGATAATGAGCTGCGTATCCTTGTTGCACAGATAGGTATCATTAGGCACAAAACCATCACCGCTCAGGCTTCTCTCCACCACCGGATGACGCCCTCCCTTAATGGTTATGGCATCGTCGGCAGTCAGTTCCGGCCTGACATAACCATACCTGACCGCTGCCTCAGCCAGACCGGCAAAGACATCAATCTGTGCCAGAGCCTTGGCTGAAGATAGTATTCGCTCCCCAACGCTGGCTATTTGCTGGCAGACCTGTCGGAAAATCGCCGTCTCAAGCTCGACTATCCTGTCTTGGGCATTGAGGATTACCGACTCATACTCCTTAAGCTCCGGGGTAAAGAACCGCTCTCCCCCGGTTAATGTCTGTTTTCGAATATAACTTTCAGGCACGAGGTTGAGGTTAGACTTGGACACCTCGATGTAATAGCCGAACACCCGGTTATATCCCACCTTTAAAGACTTAATCCCTGTGCGCTCTCGCTCCTGCCGCTCCAGGTTTGTCAGGTAGCGTTTAGCCTCCGATGCCGCCTGCCTGATTTCGTCGAGCTCGTGAGAAAAGCCAGCCCTTATGACTCCACCCCGTTCCAAGGTGGCGCCAGGCTCATCCACAATCGCCTGTGTAATTAAATCCACAACGTCAGGGCACGGCTTCAATTCAGCACTCAACAAGGCTGGAAAACCTTCAACTTCTTCTATTTCTGCCTTCACCTGAGACGATTTCCCGAGGCTGAAACGCA
>JAPLHH010000176.1 GCA_026389735.1 Chloroflexota bacterium
CAGCAAACGTCTCGTATCTTTGTCTGAGCAGGTCGTCCCATTCGCGAGGAAAATGACCAACCTGGCTGTGGTGACAGTGCAAGGCTGCCATCTTTATCTCAAAAGTATCAGTAATATCGCTGAAGTAATTCGGTTCTTCAGCACCCCAGAGAAGTACTTCTTTAACTTTGTGAGGCTCAAGCCCTTGTTCAAGCAGGTCAGGATAGGCCCAGCGGTCTCGGGCGTAGGGGAAAACAGCGTCCAGTACAACTTGACCGGTGATGCGGTGGTCGCGATGCCAGATATACCGCCGGTAAGGGTCGCTGGTGGCTACGATTTCTGGCTGATGGGTCCTGATTAAGCGGACGAGTTCCTTGCGAAACTCCGGCGTGTCCTCTAAAGTTTGGTCTTCATGTCGCAGGAAGATGACCTCGTTTACGCCGAGCAACTTGGCGGCGGCTAGCTGTTCCTGCTCACGGATTTCAGCTAATTTTTCGGGCTTCATCTCAGGGTCATTGCTACCTTTGTTGCCGTTGGTGCATACCACATATATGAGCTCTTTGCCCTCACGCGTCCATTTAGCCACAGTCCCGGCGATACCGTATTCAGCATCGTCGGCGTGAGGTGTAATCACCATTGCATAAAAATTCTTTGTCATGTTTCAAGTCTCCATGGCAAAGGTGCTTGCATGAAATTGTATGATACTACCTGCCTTGATACAATTGCAATCTGAAGATGTAAGGAGATATTTATATGTCATTGCGAGCGAAGCGTGGCAATCTCAGAGATTGCTTCGGGACTTAACGCCCCTCGCAATGACAGGTAGGCATTATCAAATGGACTACCAATTAACAGTCAGGAATTGCAATCCACGGGACCCGATGGATTCTGCCGCCTACGAGCAGCTCAAAGAAGGGGCGGTCTTTGTCCACCTGTTGAGCCGGCCTGATTACCAGGTCAGCGAAAATCTTTTTTTCGCTGAAGCGAATGGTGTAATCGTTGGCTATATAAATGTCCTGCCGGAGCTCGGCATCGGACGTGTAGTCCTCGACTACGGGGTCAGCCCCTCATACAGGCTGGAGGCCGTACTCAGGGAGTTTCTGAAGCGTGCCCTGAAGCGGGCACGGGAGCTGGGAGCAAAATTCGCCCACGTAAGCATTCCTTCGACCGAGGCAGCGCAGGCAGAAGCTCTATCAAATCTGGGATTTAAGGCAGTCCGTCGTTTTTATGAACTGAGACTGGACGTTTCTCAGGTCAATTTTGAGGCTGCTGACCGGCCTGATCCGGCACATCGCCATCTCGAAGCTGGTGAGGAGGAGCTGCTTGTCCATATTCAAAACCGTTGCTTTACCGGCATCTGGGGATTCAATCCCAACACTGTTGCATATATAGCATGGGAGCTAAAAGCTAAAAGCAATTGCCCGGAAGACGTTATTCTGGCAATAAACAAAGGTGAAGTCATAGGCTATTGCTGGACGGAGGCAGAATGTGGTCAGGACTTGACTACGGGCAAGAGGAAAGGTCGAATCTATATGCTGGGTGTAGGCACCGACTATCGAGGCAAAGACCTGGGCAAGAAACTGCTCTTGGCAGGTCTGTTACATCTCAAAAGCAAAGGGCGGGAAATCATAGACATAACCGTAGACAGCCAGAACATTGTAGCCGTTACGCTTTACCGCTCCTTGGGTTTTCAGCTACATGGAGAAACTGTATGGTATGAGAAAGTCGTACATTAGCCTATTTTGTTGCCTCAGAAGTAATAAAAGAGTGGTTTGTTCAATCCGGTAAACTCGAAGAGCCGACTCCGATGCGCATGGTTACATCTTCTGCTGCCTCTACCATAGAAGTTGAGAAATAACTCGGTACACTTTGTTGACAACTATATGTGAACACAATACAATGAATTTAGAAGTAGATGATGATATAGCTTACATTTAGGCTCTCGCTTAGTGAGGTGTGCAGGTGGGCGGGAATATGAACAAGGGCAAAGCGAATACACGATGGGCAGATTTCAGACTGGTATTCGAGTGCCCTTTTTTGTTTGTGGCAACAGATTCCAAATCTAACTTGCATACCTCCCATGTAAGGAGGAGCTAGTGGCAACAAAACCACCGGGCAAAGAAAAGTTTAAAGCTCCGCTAAAGGGTACTCCCAAACACATAAGGCCCCCTTCCTCTCGCGTGTTGTATTTGGTGATGGCACTGGTGACAGTGGTCATTTTGGTTGGGGGATATTTGTTCTACTATTTCCAAGAACAGCAAATGCTCCGGCGTTTTGAGAGTGGACTTTCAACCGTCGCTCAATTGAAGGCGGAGCAGATTGCGCAGTGGCGCGCCGAAAGATTGACTGATGCCGATATGCTCGTGGGAAGCCCGTTTTTCGCTGAAGGGGTCGAGAAGTATATGGCTTCACCAACGGATACTGAGATTAGGGATGAGATCCTTGCCAACTTAGCAGTCATGGGGAAAGCCTATCCATACCAAAATATACTGCTGGTTGACGTGAATGGCAGTGTGATTCTAGGTCTCAATGATAGCGTGCTTCGCCTTAGTGATATGGCATTGGCACAATTGGCAGTTGCCATCAAGGAGCATAAAGCCGTCATGGTCGATTTCCATTATCCTCCGGGAAGCAACTTTCCACACCTGGATGTTGTGGCGCCTCTCTTCCCCTGGGGGCAAGATTCGCCTCAGGCAATAGGCGCCGTGGTTTTCTGCATCGACCCCTCTCAACATCTTTACCCGCTGGTGCAGTCCTCGCCTATGCCAAGCGAGACCGCCGAGACGTTGCTGGTGGAACGCGATGGTGATGAGGTGTTGTTTTTGAACGAGCTGCGCCACCAGAAAGACACCGCTCTCAAATTGAGAATCCCTTTGAGCCAGCAGGAAAACCCCGCTGTCATGGCTGTCCTGGGGAAGGAAGGGGTCATTAAAGGCAAGGACTACCGCGGAGTAGAGGTATTAGCTGCCCTGAAGCATATTCCCGATTCCCCGTGGTATATGGTAGCCAAAATCGATACCAGCGAGGCGATTTCGGCATGGCGCCTTAGGTCCGGCATGATTATAGCTTCTGTTGCTGGATTGCTGGCTGCCGCGCTTGCCGGCGTCGGGCTTATCTGGCAGCGGAGGCAGAGGCTGGCGTATCAGGCGATGTACCAGGCAGAGTTGGAGACTCAGGCACTGCGCAGCCACTTCGAGTACCTGGTGAAATACGCCAATGACATCATCATCCTGGCTGATGAGAATCACCACATCGTCTAAGTTAACGACCGCGCTCTTGAAGCATATGGCTATACGCGAGAGGAAATGCTTGGCATGCCGCTGGCTGCTCTCGTAGCTACCGGAGACATTCCTTCATACCAGGCACGGCTGCGTAAAATCCAACAGAAGGGCACAATAGTAGCCGAAGCCACTCACCAATGCAAAAATGGCTCCACGTTCCCCGTGGAAGTCAGTGGGCGGACTATCAAGATAGAGGACAAAACGTATCTCCAGGAAATCGTCCGCGACATCACCGAGCGCAAGCAGGCGGAGAAGAAGATACAGCATTTCAACCTCGTGCTTCGTGCTATCCGTAACGTCAACCAGCTTATCGCCAAGGGTGCCGACCGCGACAGTCTGCTCAAAGGTGCCTGCGAAAACTTCGTCAACACCC
>JAPLHH010000042.1 GCA_026389735.1 Chloroflexota bacterium
GTGCGCCGGTTTAATCGGTTCTATATTTACACGAGAGGCGATTCCGACCTGGTACGCGGCGCTGGAGAAGCCGGCTTTTAACCCACCGAACTGGTTGTTCGCCCCGGTTTGGACACTTCTGTATATAATGATGGGCGTAGCCGCATTTTTGGTCTGGCGTAAGGGGTTGGAGAATAAACAGGTCAGGATAGCGTTAATCGTCTTTCTGGTGCAGTTGGTTTTAAACGCCTTATGGTCGGTGGCTTTCTTCGGTCTTGAGTCCCCTCTGTACGGATTAATTGTAATCGCAGCTCTGTGGGTGGCGATACTATTGACCGTTTTGAAGTTCTACAGGATATCTTCGGCTGCCAGTGTGCTTCTGTGGCCTTATCTGCTCTGGGTAACCTTTGCGGCGGTTTTGAATGTATCGATATGGTTGTTAAACCGATAAGCTGCAGGTGTAGCTCAAGGCAGGTTATCTGTACCACCTATATCGCTGCACATTAATTTGGAAAATGAAAGCTTCGAAGGACTGTTATGAGTGCCTGCAAAAGCTGGCTTATCAGGCTGCAGAGCTGGCAACGGATGATGAGCCGGCTAAAGCCAGAGCCGTAGGAGAGAGCCTGAAGATACTTGGTGACAATTTCTCTCTGGGTGATGTATCCATCGTTGTCGCCACCAAAATCCACGATGTCATAAAGAAGATAACGCAAAACACTGACCCTTACCGGGAGATGAAAGGTACGGAGATTGCAGTCGCCAGAGAGCTGTCGAAGCAGGTAAAACTTGAACATGATAGCTTTAGAAGTTGCCTCAAGTTCGCTGCTCTGGGGAATACCATAGATTTTTTCAGGCCTCTTGATGTCATAAAGAGAGAAATGAAAGGGCGGGTGGATTTTATCATCGATGATTCGGAGCAATTTGAAGTCAGGCTTAAGGATGCCAAAAGGGTTTTGTATCTGGCGGATAATGCCGGTGAGGTGTTCTTTGATTTACCACTTATCAGATGGATGAGGCAGTGGGCTTCTGTTGCTTACGTCGTCAAAGCCTCGCCGGTTCAGGATGACGCTACACTGGAAGATATCAGGCGAGCCCGGCTTGAAGCCGAGATCGGTGAGATAATAACCACCGGCACGGCTACTCCGGGCATAGATTTCTCTCAGGCTTCAGCAGACTTTAAACACGAGTTCAATTCCGCAGACCTCATTTTTGCCAAAGGCATGGGCTACTATGAGTCTCTATCCGAGCTGCCAGCGGAAGGAAGGGTTTTCTACTGCCTCAGGGCGAAATGCCAGCCGGTGGCTGATTCACTTGGAGTGCCGCTGAACAGCTACGTAGCTATGTTGCGGTAGAGACCGACTGTTCAGCTATTTACCAATGTATCAGCGAGGCTTTAGCCTCGCCCGAACAGTCGGAAATCATAAATCCTAAGCTCTAAATCCCAAACAATATCAAAATTCAAACCTTTCAAATTCAAAACACCACTTGTTACCTTGAGCGTAAGCGAAGGGTCTAGATTCTTCGCTGTGCTCAGAATGACATTTTAAGCCATGTGTTTTGGTCATTGGAATTTGGTGTTTTGGATTTGTTTGGAGTTTAGGATTTCGAAATTAGGGTTTCTGGCAATCCAGAAGGGGCGCGTTACCTTTTTGGTGTGGTCAGATGTATTCTTTGATTTCGGTGAGGCTACGGATGCGAGGGCAGTCGGTGATATCCGGGAAATAATTGTTGCGGTCGATGAGCACAGCCTTGATGCCGACGCCTCGGGCACCGACAATGTCCAGGTGGTATTGGTCACCGATATATATTGATTCCTCTGGCTTGACCTGAGCTTTTTTCAGCGCGGCCATAAATATCTCTGGTCGGGGTTTATCGCAGCCCACCTCGGATGATGTTACCTTGAAATCGAGGTACGGTTGTAGTCCTAACTTGGTATATGTGGACTCCATATCCTGGGCGACATTGGATACCAGTCCCAAGATTAGGCCTCGGTTCTTGAGCTCTTTTAAGGTAGGTAAGGTGTCATCATAAGCTTTGAATTTCCATTTATGCTGTTGGAGTTTTGCTAATAGCTGAAATGCCGTGTCACGGCTGACTTCTACTCCGGCCCCTTTCAATATCCTGGTTCCATATTCGGCGTAGAGATTGATTTTTTCCTCCGGGGTTCTCTTATCTATCGGTGAGCGGGAGTTCTCATCGCGCCAGTATGTATCTGCTGCTGGCAGGGAGTTAAAGAGCGCTCTTGCTTCTACCTCGATGCCCAGCTCGCGGCAGGCATTGACGTATGCCTCTTCCCGAGGCGGGTGGTGAGTGGCCAGAGTGTTATAGAAGTCAAAGAAGACAGCTTTAATCATGCCGAATTGAAATTGTAGGAGAAAGCGACCTAAGGTGTCAAACTAAAGGTCAATCAGACCTATCTGGTTCCAGACAAGTGACTCGCTGCCCAGCCAATGAGGGGCAAGTCACCGCCACGAAACCACACCGTTATTAGCGCAGTTGTTTGTGATTCGTGTCTGGTTGCTGCCGTCAGCGTTCATAATATAGGCTTCGTCAATGTCATTTTTACAGTCGCGGTCCGAGTCAAAGGCAATTTTGGTACCGTCAGGAGACCACGCCGGGAATTTATCATTGGCTGGATTGTTAGTAAGCCTAGTCTGATTGCTACCATCGACATTCATAACATAGATTTCCCAGTTGTCATCTCGATTGGACATGAAGG
>JAPLHH010000124.1 GCA_026389735.1 Chloroflexota bacterium
GAGAGTAAAAGAGGCATGCCGCGTCCTCGCCCACCGTTCCCAGCACAGTCGGGTTTAGATGGAAAGCCCAGTAACATCAATAATGTAAATACGCTGGCTTCTGTCCCCGTTATTATTGATAAGGGGGCTGAGTGGTTTGCCAGCTTGGGCACTGAGAAAAGCAAGGGAACTGCTGTTTTCGCCCTTACCGGAAAGATTGCCAATAGCGGCTTGGTGGAAGTGCCAATGGGCACACCCCTCTCTACTATCATCTTCGATATCGGCGGTGGCATACCTCGAGGCAAGCGTTTCAAGGCAGTGCAGACAGGTGGCCCGTCGGGTGGCTGTATTCCAGCCCGGTTTATAGATAGCCCGGTGGACTATGAGGCTCTAGCTCAACTAGGCTCGATTATGGGCTCCGGCGGCATGGTGGTTCTGGACGAGGCTACCTGTATGGTAGAGATAGCCAGGTATTTTTTAAGTTTTACCCAGGCCGAGTCCTGTGGCAAATGTGTCCCTTGTCGCCTGGGGACAAGGCAGATGCTGGAAATTCTGACCAAAATCACTCAAGGTAAAGGGTGTGATACTGATATTGATACTTTGCTTACCATAGCCAGAGCGGTTAAAGAATGCTCGTTGTGTGGTTTGGGACAGACATGTCCTAACCCTGTGCTTACAACCATCAATTACTTTCGGGATGAGTATGAGGCTCATATAAGGGAGAAGAAGTGTCCCGCTGCCGTCTGCGATTCGCTGATGATATCGCCGTGCCAGCATACTTGCCTGGTGGGGATCAATATTCCTAAATATATTGCTCATATTGCGGCTGGAGAATATCTGGAGTCTGTCGAAACAATTAGGGAACGAAATCCGTTTCCGGCAATATGCGGTCGTATTTGCCACCATCCCTGCGAGGGCAGATGCCGCCGTGGGGAACTCGATGAGTCTGTGGCTATCAGGTCACTCAAGCGTTTTGCCGCTGACTGGTACTTTGATCATATAGCTGAGTTGCCTGCTCCTGAGCCTTTCCCTCGAACTAAGCGCCAGAAGGTGGCAGTGGTAGGTGCCGGACCCACTGGGCTTAGTTGTGCCTATTACCTAGCTCAGATAGGTTATGAGGTCACTGTTTTTGAGGCGCTTCCTGTCGGTGGAGGCATGCTTTCTGTGGCTATACCTGAGTTTCGCTTGCCTCGCCGGGTCATCCAGCAGGAGATCGAATACATCGCCAAGCGTGGAGTTGACATAAGATACGACGCACCCATCGGTGTGAGCTACACTGTGGACGACCTCAAGAAAGATGGTTTTGCCGCTGTCTTTATTGCTGCTGGTGCTCAGAGAAGCCAGAGAATAGGCATACCTGGTGAACTGGAGGACGTCGAAGGTTTCCACTACGGGCTAAGGTTTCTGAGAGATGTCAAGGTTGGCAAGCAGGTTAGAGTTGGGCATAGGGTGGCGGTCATCGGTGGTGGGAATGTGGCTCTTGATGCTGCGCGCACGGCTCTTCGCCTTGGTGCCGATGAGGTGAACATCTTCTACCGGCGTTCACGAGAGGAAATGCCGGTGACTGAGGTTGAATATGATGAGGCGGTAGCAGAGGGCATAGGTATAAACTTCCTCATCAGTCCCACGCGCATAGCCAGTGACAATTGGAAGGTGACCGGTTTGCATTGTATCCGTATGCAGTTGGGTGAGATGGATGCCAGTGGGCGTCGTAGGCCGGTGCCGATTCCAGGGTCGGATTTCTTTGCCGAAGCCGATACCGTGATTGCTGCGGTTGGGCAAGCACCAGACCTGTCGTTCTTACCGCCTGACAGTGCCCTGGAGCGCACACGATGGGAGACACTGGCTGTCGATAGTAATACCCTGGCTACTAATGTCCCTGGTGTCTTCGCTGGCGGCGATTTTGTCACTGGACCGGGTATGGTCATAGATGCTATTGCTGCTGGCAGGAGAGGGGCTCTCGCCATAGACAAGTACCTTAAGGCAGATACTTCGAGGGTAGAGATGTATGACCTCAAGACTGAGATCATTGTGGAAGCTGCCACTAAGGCGGAAGAAGAGACGTGGGAGGCACAACCCCGGCTAGAAGTGCCGACACTTCCCACCGAAAAAAGGAAGCAGAGCTTTGAGGAGATAGAACTCAGTTTTTCAGAAGAGAAAGCCAAACAGGAAGCTAATCGATGTTTGAGATGCGACTTGGAGAAATAAAGGTTGGGGTGCTTGCTAGAAATGCCGCAT
>JAPLHH010000127.1 GCA_026389735.1 Chloroflexota bacterium
GCCGTGGCTCCGGGTAAGTGATTGCTGGTATCTTTCGTAGACACGCTGGATTACGGTTTCGAAGTAGTTGCGGGTCTGCTCGGCATAATCTGCCGGTGTCAGCAGCCGGCTTTTGGCATACTTGATAGCTGATTGAATAGCTCTCGGCGCGTATTGCTTGGGGTCGAGGTCGAGTTCCTGCAGGCTTTGCTTTATCAGGCTGAGCTGGTCTTCCTCGTCATAGATGACGAATCTCGAGTCGAGCCCGATGGCCTTGCCTTCCTGGCGCAGTATGCGGGCACAGATGGCATGGAAGGTGCCCAGAGTTAAGTCACCCGCTGTCTGCCCCAGCAGCTTTTCCAGCCTCTCCGCCATCTCCCTGGCCGCCTTATTGGTGAAGGTGACCGCCATGATATGGTGAGGACTTATGCCGCAGACCTTTATCAGGTAGGCGACGCGGTGGGTGATGACCCTGGTCTTGCCGCTACCGGGGCCAGCTACAATGAGCAACGGTCCTTCGGTAGTTTCTACCGCCTGTTTCTGGGCCGGATTCAGTTCAGCTAAAACATCCATAGATTGTTCTACTACTTAGTGGTTGTTGTGCCTTCCCATTTGATTTCTACCTGTTCTGGCTTGACGCCGGTGAAGCTTATGCCATCCGGGCCGGTGACTATAGTTTTTCCACTAGCGGTGCTTATGGTCATCTTGTTGGCGTTTACATTGAGCAGGATGTCTACTTTCTGCGAGGGCAGCCCGGAAACCGGTTTTCCCTCAACTGACACTGAACCGATGGTTATCCCTTCCAGGTATACATCGGCACAGCCGCCACCAGCACCACAGCCGAGACTGAGCCCGAGGGGGATTACGAACAGGGCCAGAATGATAAGCTTAATGGCTGGTAAGATTTTCATTGTGTTTCCTCCTTTATGTCTAAAGTCTGTCTTCGGTAGAGGTTAGCTCGATTGCGGATGTTCATGAGGCTTTGGAGTCAATTATAGCATTGGGGGAACAGGGCTTCAAAGGCTCAACGCTTCGCTGTCATTGCGAGCGAAGCGAAGCAATCTCAGTGCCTTTCCCAGCCATCCCGAGATCGCCACGGGGCTTGCGCCCCTCGCGATGACAGAAGAGAAGGCGGGATTGCCATGGCACTCCATGCCTCGCAATGACAAAACCGCTCTTCTTTGCTAAAGCAAGGCGTTTTTCCCTATAATGTGGAGACAATTTTAAGCTGGAAGTAAGTGAGAAATGAAGGTGGTATCGATTGTGGGCATGGCTGGTTCAGGTAAGTCCGAGGTGGCCAGGGTCTTTGCGAGGAACGGCTTTAAGAAGCTAAGATTTGGGGATATCACGGACGAGGAAATCAAGAAAAGGGAGCTCGAGCTGAACGAAGAAAACGAACGCTATGTAAGGCAGCAGTTGAGGAAAGAGCATGGGATGGCGGCATACGCCAAATTGAACCTGCCGAGGATTGATGCTCTGTTGAAATCGTCAGATGTTGTCGTGGATGGGCTCTATTCGTGGGAAGAATATACGTTGATGAAGAGCCGCTATGGTGATGATTTTCATGTGGTTGCTGTCTGGGCGTCACCTAAGACGAGGCATAATAGATTGGGGAAAAGACAGATTCGGCCTCTGACGGTGGAGGAAGCTGCCGGCCGGGACATCGCCGAGCTGGAGAATACTAACAAAGGTGGCCCTATCACCATGGCGGACTTCACCATCATAAACGAGACCTCCTTGGAAGACTTGGAAAGGGAAACAAAAAAGGTTATCTCAGCATTGAGATGAAAAAAGTAACTAGGCCGGACATTGATGAATATTTTCTTAAGATAGCTTTTGTGGTGGCGGAGCGCTCGACGTGCCGTCGGCACCATGTCGGAGCCGTGGCGGTGAGGGATAAGCACATACTAGCCACCGGTTACAATGGTGCTGCTGCCGGGCTTAAAGACTGTCTTGAACTCGGCTGCCTCAGAGACGAGATGAACATACCCTCTGGAACGAGGCACGAGATATGCCGGGGCATTCATGCCGAGCAGAATGCAATCATACAGGCATCGCTGCATGGGGTGAGCCTCGAAGGCGCCACAGTCTATGTCACCCACACGCCGTGCATACTCTGTGCCAAGATGCTGGTCAACGCCAAGGTAAAGCGGTTTGTCACCTTTGGCAAATACGCTGATGATTCCTTTTTAGAGTTATTCAACGAAGCTGGAGTAAAGTTCGAAGTGCGGGAGCGGCCGTCTTCACAGATAACCTATCTGGCCTAGAACTGCTTATACTCGGACTCGCCTGAAAAGGTCTTTAGGCTCTCTGCTACCGAGCTGTATTGTAAATTGAGCAGTTCGTCATTTCATGCCCAAGGGGGCTCTTTGACGTTGCTGTTTTCAAAATAGTCATCGTCTAAAGGTCGCTGGGCAACACCTGACTCTATAGCGGCCTTCGCCACTCTATGAGTCACGGCCAAGTGTACCTTAGAGTCAAGGGCATTGGGGAGAAGCTCTCCTTCACTGGCAGCACCGGCAATAGATGTGGCAGCTGCTGTGTACATCTCATGGGTGAGCCTGCTGGCCAACGCATCTAATGTACCGCGCCAAATTCCGGGATAGGCGAGCAAGTTGTTGACTGTCCTGCCGTCAACAGCTAGAGCGGCACCAGATGTTCTGGCAAGCTCTGGGTCAATTTCTGGATACGGATTCGATAGAGCAAAGATAATCTGCCCTCGTCTTACCATTCTCGGTTGTATGAGATCCTTCACCCCGCTTGTCGCAATGACAATATCAGCCGTTTTCATAATCTCATCAAAGTTGGATGGAATGCCTCCTTGCTCGGCATGCCGTCTCAGACTGGCCTCGGTCTTTGCTACTCCTAACGCAGGATTACCTGTGTACCGTAGCAAGAATTTTCCTATAGAGAGGCCAGCAGCGCCGAGGCCAATAAGCCCGATTTTTACATCTTCCAGTGTACGTTTAGTAAGCTTACAGGCATTGATTAAAGCCGCCAACGTTACTACAGCAGTCGCTTGCTGGTCGTCATGCATGACAGGCATATTAAGTTCGTTCTCCAGCCTGCCCTGAATCAGGAAGCATCTTGGCGATGCTATATCTTCTAGATGTATGCCACTGAATGTCGGCGCAATGTGTTTCACAGTTTCCACAATTTCGTCAGGGTCTGTAGTGTCTAGTAAAACAGGTATACCACTGATTCCGACCATTTGTTGAAGTAGGGCGGCTTTCCCTTCCATAACTGGCATTCCCGCAATCGGGCCAATGTTTCCTAATCCGAGGATGGCACTCCCATCAGTGACGATAGCTACAGAAGAGGCGATGCTAGTGTAGATATATTTATTACTTGGCTGATCGGAGATTAAATTACATACTTCAGCCACTCCTGGGGTGTACACCTTCCGGAGAATGTCTACTGAGGTGATAGGAACAGTACTGACCATCTTAATCTTGCCGTTCTTGTGAAGGTTGAGCACCTCGTCCCTGACCTCAAGAACGACGACTTCTTTAAGTCTCGACACTTCGTCTATTAACTGTTTGAGATGGCTTTCACTATCTAAAAGCACCTCGATATCTCTGACCGTGTAATGGTGTCCCAAATGTAATGTTGTTATATTCCCGATATCTACCCCGACTTTGCCGATGGTTGTAGCCAATTTACCTAGGGTGCCAGGGATATTAGCGTTTTTGCAGCGCAAGGTTCTCGTAATTTTGTAATTGACGTTGTCCATTATCTCACCTCGTTAACTCTCGAGTTATTCCGATATCAACACTACTCGGATTATATCAAAGTTAAATACCCGCATGGAATACCAGTCCGAGAATCAATGGACTTTGTTAAGTCTTATACCTTTTCGTCTTTGGAGGAATTCTCCGGCTCAATCTCCAGGTGAAATCGGTGAAAGAACCTGTGTACGACTGGGGCAAAGATAACTGCTACGGCGATAAGAAAGACTATTCCAGAGAAGAGCGCATAAGCTGCTGCAAACAACTTACCGGCGTTACTATGCAGCTCATTGATAGGTCCCATGCCACCGAGAATCATAGCCGCATTAACGGTAGCATCGACCCAGGATAATCCCTCGAATTCGTGGTAGCCAACTATGCCTATTGCCAGCGAAACAAAAACAATTCCCAATGCAAAGCAAATATGGAGAATAAGGCGAACAAAAAATGCAGCTCTTGATATTAACGGTTCCTTGTGGTGTTCAAACATCGGATTGTGAAACCTTCATATCTAACTGGAATGTTGCTAGATATGTAGCTTAGTATATCAATATACCTTATTACCCTGGGAGAAGCAAAAGTCGTCTTGCGCCGTAGTACAAAACAGATTTGTCACTCCTGGGCGACCGCGAAGTTTTTTAGTGTACCTATGTTTTGGATTTTGACTTCGGCTACATCGCCCGGATTCATCGGGCCGATGCCTGATGGGGTGCCTGTGGCGATGACATCACCCGGTAGCAGCGTCATTACACCAGAAATAAAGCTGATCAGTTTGGATATCCCGAAAATGAGGTCGCTAGTGGAAGCGGATTGTCGGAGTTCACCGTTGAGGTAGGTTTCGAGTTTTAGGTTGTCTGGATTGGCTTCTGTTTCTATCCACGGGCCTATCGGGGCGAAGGTGTCGTAGCCTTTAGCTCTGGTCCACTGGCCATCCGCGGCCTGGGCATTACGGTCGGAGACATCGTTACAGCAGGTATAGCCGAGTACATAGTCTTTTGCCTCTTCTTCTGGAATATCCTTAGCCTTCTTACTGATGACCACGCCCAGCTCACCTTCATAGTCGATGCGTTTCCAGCCCCGAGGAAGGATGATTTTATCGTCAGGGCCAATGACTGCGGTGGATGGCTTGAGGAAGATGAGTGGCACGGAGGGCATAGGCAGTTTGGTTTCCTCAACGTGGCTGCGGTAATTAAGCCCCAGGCAAACTATTTTGGAGGGGAGGCAAGGAGCAAGAAGCCTGACCTCGTCCAGTTTATAAGTACTACCATCCAGTGTAGGTGGGCTGCCAAGGCGTTTAAGGTGGGCAAAAGGGCTGCCTCGGATTCCTCGTATGATGTTCTTGGCTAACAGGCCATATTTGACCTTGCCTCGGGCGAAAAATCGAGCTATGCGCAACTTTGCACCTCCTCCCTACACAACTTGAGTTCAACCTTCCGTAAGAGTATGGGTCAGGTCGGAGAAAGGCTTATAACCTGGAAGCATCGAGAATTGCTGGCACTTTGGATTCCAGACCGATAGCCATGATGTGGGTGCCCTGGCATATATCTTTCATTTCATTGATGAGGCGAGCAGCTATCTCTATGCCCTTCTGTAATTTGTTCTCGGCTTTATCCATCTCGTCAATAAACTCATCTGGGACATGTATGCCGGCGACGTTCTTATTCATAAACCGTGCCATAGCTGCTGACCTGAGCACCACTATACCGACTAAAACTGGCACGCCGAACTTCTTAGCTTCTTTCATAAAGGCTTCGAACGTCTTGGGCTCATAGATGGCCTGTGTCTGGAAGAACTGGGCACCAGCCTTTACCTTTCTCTCCATTTTGATCAGCTGTGGTTCGACAGGGTCGGCACCGGGAGTAACGCAGGCTCCGAGGAAGAACTTGTGCGTGCCCTTTAGCTCTTTGCCGGCTAAATCTTTGCCCTGCTCCAGTTGCCGAGCTGCATATAGCAGAGAGACGGAATCGAGGTCGAAGACGGGTTTAGCGTCAGGATGGTCTCCCAAGGTGACATAATCTCCGGTGAGGCAAAGAACATTCTCAACACCCATAACATAGGCACTTAGCAAGTCGGACTGTAAAGCGATGCGGTTGCGGTCTCGGCAGGTCATCTGGAAAACTGGCTCGACGCCTTTTTGCTTGAGCAGGTAGCAGGCAGCCAGCGAGCCTAGCCTCATAACGGCGCTTTGCTGGTCGGTGCAATTAACCGCATCTACTCTGCCTTTAAGTAATTCGGCATTCTCATTGAACTCGTGTATATCCACGCCTTTTGCCGGGCCGATTTCAGCGGTGACCACAAACTTGCCGTTCTTAAGTTTTTCACGCAGACTCATAGTATGGTTACCTCCTTCAAGGATAGCTAAACTTTTGTCTCTTGTTGCTCCAGTGCCCACATTATGGTGGACCTAAGCGCCTTTGGCGGCTGCATTTTGGCGTAATTTTTGACTATTGGAATGGCTTGCATTTTGTCCAGCCGACCCAATTTCTTCAATCGTTCGTAGATTAAGTGCCAGCCGCAGTCCCGCACATCTGGTTCAACCTCGCACTTACCATTTTTGGCACCGCCGCAGGGCCCATTAATGAGCCATTTGGTGCAGGCGGTCAGAGGGCAGATGCCGCCGGTTAAATCGAGGACGCAGTCGCCACATTCACGGCAACGCTCGCTGCCCCGCCATTCCCCACGGGTACCGCCGACATTGATGGTATTAGCTGCAGGGTGGACCAGTTTGTTCACCACCGCCGCGGTAGCCTGGACTCCGATGCCGCAGGTCATTACCAGCAGAGAATCGGCAGCATCTATTTCAGGTTCATGGGGAAACAGTCTGGTCTTGACCAAAGCTTTGTCACAGAGGAAATCAACGACACAGTAACCGGTGATAGTCCTGCCTTCTTGCTCAAGTTTCTGCTTCATGTCCAGAACTTGAGGCTCATCACCGGTGTGGCAAACCTCAGCACAACCTTTACAGCCGACTATAAAGATTTTCTTGTCCCCGTCTAAATAGCCAAGGATTTCCGGAAACGGCTTTAACTCAGAGATTATCATTTGTCTACCTCCATAGCTCTATTAGTTTCCTCTATTTCCTGGAGAACTAATTTGATCATTTCGGATAATTTGTCTTCTACTTCTGGGGAAAGCTCAAGTCCGAAGTCTATGGTCTTGGGTTCGATGCCAATAACGACCGTAGATTTTGGTTGCCTGTTAAGCAAAGCCATCATTTTTAAGCTATCCGATACTCCTATATCGTGCAAGGAAATAGGCGGCGCTGAATCCAAGTCTACGTCATCGAAGCTGAATCGATATATAGTCCCCGGCTTATCGCCAGCTTTGACAGCGTCAATGATGATTAATTTATCTGTACTGTCATCTACTAGAGACAGGAAGTCGGGGTAGGTGCCAGCGTCAATTATGTTGACATTGGCATCGCCTACAATGCTGGCTAGTTTCTGAACCAGATGGACTCCTACGCCTTCGTCTTTAAGCAACAGGTTACCTATCCCCAGAATGGTGATTCTAGGACTGCGACGGAGTGTTTGCGTCTTAGCAGACCTTGTGTATTCCAAGAGTTCTCCCCTTAGGTGTAATCACATGGATGGCGCATGCCAGACACGGGTCGAAGGAGCGGACGATACGCCCGAGCTCAAAGGGATTGTTTTCGTCCTTTATCTTGGTGCCAATCAAGGCTTGTTCTACTGGACCCGGCTGTCCCTTGTCATCTCTAGGCCCCAAATTCCAAGTACTTGGCACCACACATTGATAGTTAGCGATTTTCTTATCTTTTATCTCAATCCAGTGTCCTAAGGCACCTCTGGCACCGTCAACCAGCCCCATTCCCATGGCCTCATTGGGGATCTCGTAGTCTATGTATGCGGGTTCACCGGGCTTAAGTTGTAGCAGCCAGCCGGGCATGGAATCAGCCACATATTTCGTTATGAGAGCGCGAGCAGCATGGCGACCGAGGACAGAGAATAAAGCCTTTGGGCTGGCCTTGAACCTGGAGAGGACGGAGTCAATCAAGTTCTTCACCGTCGGCTCGCCGCTGGTATAGGTGACTGCCATGCCAGCTAAAGGCCCGACCTCGTAGACCTTGCCATCGTAGCGAGGCGCTTTCGACCAGGAGTAAGCTCCTTTCTTGCCATACTGGGGCTCTGTCATCCCATGGGAAGGGTGCTTGCCGGTGCTCGAATCAGCGTACCAGGAGTGTTTTACATACTCCATAATTTTATTTGTGTCCAAGGCACCAAGCTTGAGGTCAGTTGATACCGTCCCCTGCTTCACAAGCCTTTTTCTCTTGGTGTAGTCGGGATTGCTGCCTTCCAGGTCCCAGAGGCCGTAGGAAAGCAGGTTGCCGCAGCCAGCGCCGATTTCAAAGTAGTCGGAATAGGCTTCAGCTACTGCCAGGACATCGGGAATATAGACATTGTCGATAAAGTCCCTTAGTTCATTGAGCTTCCACAGGAAGGAAGCTATCTTATCTACGGCAACTGTCGAGGTGACGCCGCCGGGGACAACGGCCATGTTATGGGGCATCTTGCCGCCGAATATGGTCAGCATCTCCTGCCCTTTGCGCCTCATCTCCAGGGCTTTAACGTAATGAGCTGTGGCCTCTATATTAATCTTATCGCTAAGGCGGTAATCGCCTTCATAGCGGGGGACGAAGGGGGCTAGCTCTCCTCGCTTGATGAATTCCTTGACCGAGTTAAGAGCCGGGTCATTGCCGTTATAGCCGGCTACTTTGGTCACGTCCACATAATCCAGAGCTTCCAGATGGTAAAAATGGAGGATGTGGTCGGCGATATGAGCGGCTCCGAGGATGAGGTTACGGACAATCCGGCCGTTATCGGGTATTTTATCGGCGAGGCCGAAGGCGCTATCTAGATTAAGGGTAGCGGCTATAGAGTGGCTTGTAGGGCAGACGCCGCAGATACGCTGTGTATATCTTTGGGCATCACGGGGGTCTCTGCCTCTCAGGATTATCTCGAGGCCTCTGAACATCATGCCTGAACTATTGGCGTCTTTCACCACACCATTCTCGGTGACAACTTCAATCTTGAGATGTCCTTCAATACGAGTAACGGGGTCAACAATAATCTTGCTCAATTTCTATTTCTCCTTTCCCTGGAGTTTACCTATGGCAGGCAGGTTGGCGTCGGTCAGTTTCTGGTAGAAAGGCGCCATCAAATCAGGGAAGCCTGGCTCGCAGCAGCCGATGCAGGGCGAGCCGGCATTGATGCACCAGTTCGTTCCATGGTTCCACAATCTTATTGGGCAATCGGCGTAGGTAACCGGCCCCTTACAACCCAGTTCGTTAAGGCAGCCGGGTTCACCGAATTTCCTGGCGAATTTACCCTCGTCGAAGTAGGCTCGGCGTGGGCAGTTTTCATGGATTAACTGACCGTAGAAAGCCTTGGGGCGTTTTAGCTCGTCCAATTCTTCCGGCTTGGGTAAGCCCAGAAGCAGCACCGAGGCAACGGTGCTTACGAACCAGTCGGGGTGGGGTGGGCAACCGGCGATATTAATCAACGGCTTGTTGATGTTGCGGGACTTTAGGAATTTATCCGTACCCACATAGCCGCCGGGATTAGGCTTGCCAGCGGCTATACCGCCGAAGGTGGCGCAGGTGCCCAGAGCGATGATTGCCAGCGCATCTTTAGCCAGGGTTTCGACGCGTGATGTCATCGGCAGTGGTTTGCCGTCTTTCTCACCAAGCGTCCCGTATATACCACCGTCTTTGGTAGGTATGGCACCTTCGACCACCAGAACATAGCCACCTTTATTTGTCTTTGGTGTATTTTTGAGTACATGAATTACGGCTTCTCCTTCGCCGGCCATTACGGTCGCCTGGAATTTCAGGCTTATATGTTTGCCGGGGACAACTTCATCTATGAGGACGTTTTTAATGGTGGGGCTGACTGAATTGAGGACTGAGACTGAACATCCGGTGCAGGTACCTGCTTGTATCCAGACCACCGGCACCTCTTGAACCTTTGCTTTAGCCATAAGGCCTCCTTTCCTTGCCAGTCGAAAATTCTACAGCTTTATGGCGATTAATGCAAGCAAACTTGACGGAAGATTCAAAGAGTTAATATAATGCAGCCACTTTTGAATTGAGGAGGTAAGATGATAGCGGATTTTGAGTATTTCGCTCCCAAAACAGTTGATGAAGCCCTTTCTCTGCTTTCCCAGTACAAAGAAGAGGCTAAAATAATTGCCGGGGGGCAGTCGATGCTGGTTGTCATGAAGCGAGGTCTGCTCACCACCGAATACTTGATCGATATCAAGGGCATAGCAGCTCTGGACTATATTAAATACGATGAGGGGGAAGGTTTGAGAATTGGGGCGTTGACCATACATCGAGCCATAGAGAAATCTCCAGTTATCCTGAAGCATTTCAGGGTGCTAAGCGAGATGGAGCGAAATCTGGCCACAATCCAGACTCGAAACTGGGGTACAATCGGGGGCAACCTGTGTCATGGCGACCCTGCCGGCGATCCAGCTCCAGTTCTCATCGCATTAAATGCTAAGTTAAAGCTAGCTAGCTTGGGAAGGGAACGGATTATAGAAGTGGAAGAGTTTTCTAAAGATTATCTTGAGGTAGCCCTTGAGCCTGATGAGATGCTCACTGAAATTCAGGTGCCGACCCCACCACCCCACACTGGTACTGCCTGTGAGAAACTCATGGTAATGAAAGGAGATATGGGAATTGTCGGGGCAGCGGTGTCAATCACCTTGAACTCAGAGGGTAGGTGTAAGGACGCTCGAATTGCTCTTAGCAGTGCTGCCTCCGTCCCATTAAGAGCTAGAGAGGCGGAAAAGAAACTCATTGGTAGGGTGCTTGATGACAGCGTGCTTATTGAGGCTGGAGATGTAGCCTCAACAGAGGCTAGCCCTCCTGTTGATGTCCATGGTTCGGCAGAATACAGACGGGAGATGGTGAGGGTCTTCATGAGGCGAGCTGCAACCAAAGCTCTAGAAAGCGCCAAAGCAGCCTGACTTTTTAGGAGGTTAGAATTATGAAGGGTGAACTGAAGGAATTAAAGTTAACGGTCAATGGGGGGCCTTACGAGTTGAAGGTAAAAGCGAAGACTTTGCTCGTTGAGCTACTGAGGAACGAGCTTAAGCTGATGGGTACCAAGGTAGGTTGTCTCGATAGTGCTTGCGGCGTCTGCACTGTTCATATTGATGGCAAGGCGGTCAGGTCCTGTTCCATACTGGCGTTACAGTCTAACGGCCGCAAAGTTACTACCATTGAAGGGGTAGCTGATGGAGACAAGCTTCACCCTATTCAGGAAGCCATGGTCGAGCATGGTGCTATAGAATGCGGATTCTGCACCCCCGGGATGGTGATGTCAGCCAAGGCTTTGCTAGATGAGAACCCCAGCCCGACTCGAGATGAGGTAAGAGAGGCGATACAAGGCAATCTGTGTGCTGATGAGGGCTATGTTAAGTATATTGAAGCTATAGAGATAGCTGCGGAAAAGATGCGAGGAGGTCAGTAGAATAGAAGAGACATTTGGTAATTATTCGATTATAGGAAAACCAATGCGCCGGGTGGATGCCAGGGCCAAGGTTACTGGAGAAGCGAAATACGCCGCTGATATTGAACTGCCTGACATGCTATGGGGCCAGATAACGAGAAGCCCATACGCTCATGCCAGGATACTCAGTATTGATACTAGCAAGGCTGAGAGGCTGCCCGGAGTAATGGCAGTAACTACCGGCAAGGACTTCGGCGGTTTCAAATGGGGATGGAGCCGGGAGACCCGGGACGAAGAACCTTTTGCTATGACGAAGGTGCGCTACCAGTATGAAGGCGTGGCGGCAGTGGCAGCCATTAGTGAAGATATTGCTGAGGAGGCGTGTGACCTCATTGAGGTAGAATATGAACCACTCCCCGGAGTCTTTGACCCCTTTGAGGCAATGCAGGAAGGAGCACCACTGGTTCATGAGAACCGCCCGGGAAATATTTGTGTTGAGTATCACTGGAACTTTGGTGATGTAGACAGGGCTTTTGCCGAATCATACCTTGTTCGAGAGGATACTTTCCAGACTCCCCGCATGGCCAAAGGATATATAGAACCACCAGCAGTAGTAGCCTACTGGCCTGATCATAATCATCTAGTCTTTCAGGGGGCGAAGGGGAGCCCTTATTTCCCCTATAGAATTCTAGCCAGGTGCTTTAATTTGCCTCTCAGTAACGTGCGAATAATACAACCTTTTATCGGCTCTGACTTTGGCGGCACCAAGAATGACATGGTACACTGCGATTTCGCGGCACCTATGCTGGCCAAGAAGACAGGCAGGCCGGTGAAGCTGGTGTATACCCAGTTTGACGAGCTTACCACCTGTCTGAGGCGTCATCCCATGTGGATTACCATAAAGACGGGGGTTACCAAGGATGGCATATTAAAGGCTACATATATCAAGGCTGTTGCCGACGGGGGTGCTTATACCCGTATGAGCCCGCTTACCATGTTTCTTGTTGGAAATTGTATGACCATGCCCTATAAGCTGCCTAATTTCAAATATGACGCCTATAACTACTTTACTAATAACCCGAGTTCGGCAGCCATGAGAGGACACGGACTGTACCATAGCCGGTTCGCCGCCGATGTTCAGCTGGACATGATAGCTGAAGAGCTTGGTCTAGACCCGGTGGAGATCAGGCTTAGGAATGCCATTGAAAACCCTGAACCGGGTAAGATTTACGAAACGGTTAATGAAGTGCACATGGCGACTTGTGGTGTAAAGGAATGCATTGAAAAGGTTGCCGAAGCGATAAACTGGGAGGAAAGGAAGAAAGCGAAAAAAGTAGCAGGGCATAAGTCCTATGGTGTTGGTTTTAGTGCGGCAACATATAACAGCGGGACGAAACTCAGCGCTCACAATGCTTGTGCTGCCATTATAAGGATATGTGAGGACGGTAGCATTAACTTCCTCACTGGGGCCTCAGATGTGGGGCAGGGATCAGACACCATAGGCTGTGTTATCGCTGCTGAGGTGCTCGGCGTGGGACTGGAAGATATAGACATAAAGAGGGTAGATACAGCATTCACACCTGTTGACCCAGGTAGCTATGGTAGCCGGGTTACTGTACTCGCCGGTCAGGCGGCAAAGAACGCCGCTGAGGATGCCAAACAGCAGCTCCTCGAGGTCGCTGCTCAACAGTTTGGCGTAACACCAGAAGAGGTGGAGATTAAGAATAAGCGGGTCTTTGTTAAGTCGAGTCCCGAGAGGAGCATGTCATGGGAGAGGCTAGTGAGGACTGCCTGCTATGAGACACCAGGCAAGGTCATCATTGGCCGTGGCTATTCCACCCAAGGAATAACCATCTTAGGCCTAGCTGACCTGAGTAAGGGTGTGGGCGACATCGGAACCAACTATAGCTTCACCGCCCAGGCGGCTGAGGTAGAGGTGGATGTGGAGACTGGGGTGGTAAAATGCACTGATAATAGCGTGATAGCCCACGACTGCGGCTTTCCTCTGAATCCTCAGGCAGTAGAAACTCAAGTCCAGGGTGGAGCATATCACCAAGGGGTTGCGGCTGCCTTGTATGAGGAATTTAAGATGGACAAAGGGCAAACCCTTAACCCCAACTTTATAGACTACAAGCGTCCCCGTGCTTATGAAGCGCCTATGACGCAGGTAGAGCATGTGATAACCAATGACCCATATGGCCCGTTTGGGGCTAAAGAGGCAAGCGAGGGGAGTTGCTGTTCAGCTCCACCCGCGATTATTAACGCCATTTACAATGCTACTGGAGTATGGATTAAGAACCTTCCCGCCCAGCCGGAGAAGGTTTTTTGGGCGCTAAAAGCCCAAAAGGAGAAGAAGCAAAAAAAGTAGAGCTCCTTAGCCAGCGCATAGACACGTTATGGTTGTGGTTAGCAGCCATATTCAAGGTGTAGTTTAGGAAAGGGAGCAATGTTAATAAGATTGCTCCCTTTCTTCTTGCCGGAGTGACACCTGGGAGCAAACTGGGCAGCTTTCGTTTCTCCTTATCTCGTGAACCCGGAACTTAATATCATCACCATTGAACAATAGCAATTTCCCGGCTAATGATGGGCTATGGCCGATAAGTAGTTTAATTACCTCTAAAGCTTGCAGGTTGGCTATTAGTGCCGGAGTTACGCCGAGGACTCCGAGTCCCTCGACACCCTCAGGGAAAAGACACGCTAAGCAAGGCGTTTGTCCGGGCATGATGGTGGTAATCATGCCCCTCAAGCGTGAGACACCGCCATAAATGTAGGGTATCTTCTGCTTAATACAAGCCGAGTTTACCACCAGCCGCGTGGCAGAATTATCTAGGCCATCGACTACTACTTGAGACCTATCGATAATGCTAAGGACATTCTCCTTTGTTATCTTGGCGAAGATAGGAGTAATTTCTACTGAGGGATTTAGCTTGGACAATTTTCTTTGAGCAACCACTACCTTCCTCTCTCCTATTTCGTCTTCCCAATAGAGAATCTGCCGATTCAAATCAGACAATTCCACGGTATCGAAATCAACGATGGTAATGTGTCCGACACCAGCAGCAGTTAGATAAGTTGCTGAAGCACAGCCTAGCCCACCTATGCCGACAATTACGACATGCGAGTCTTTTAGTTTTCTCTGCCCCTCTTCTCCAAAATCTGGGATTATCAGTTGCCGGTTGTATCTGATAAGTTCGTTTTGATCTAGCATCTTTTCCTCTACTGTCAGTTAGCCGTCCCAGCGCCAAAGCATCTTAACTTTCACGGCATCATCATCTTTCAGCTTTGCGTCAAGGCCGTCAGCTAAAGCTACATAATTCTTGCCATTAACAAAGACATCGTAATCGAAATCCAGGTCATTAGTTGTGGGGTTAATTGGCTGAAAATCAATATTTGCCTCCTTATATTGAGCTGATAGTTCCGCAAGCAGTGCCCTTAACGTGTCGCCATCTATCTCCGTTTCGATAATGCCTTTCTCCTGAGCGTTTGGCCAAGGTGCATAAAGCCAGGGCATAACAATAGAGAGCATTCCCTCCCAAGTCACTTCCTGGGTAGGATTAACTACGATTATCAATTCTGAAAAACCTGGCATTATTACAACTCTCATGGTCACCTCCTAGGAGACTAGGCACTCATTTAATTTTCGAAAGCCTCAACGCAAAGTTGGCCACCATCTTCGGACCGTTGTTCCATCCCATCACCTGATGTGGTTTCCGACACGCCTTTGTCTAGCGTAACTCACCTTTGGCGGTTGTTACGCAACCTGCTCTTGGAGGAATATTACCTCACCACGTGTGATTTGTAAAACCCTGAATCCTCAATACAAGCGGACGGCATTCTTTCCTGTTGGTTCAAGACTATACATTTTTAGCATAAAGTTTACCATTTACTCTACAGCGTTCAGCCCCTAGAGGACTGGCTTAAAGTTGTGGTAAACTAATAAAGGCGAGGGCAAAAAGGCTAGCCTGAGCTAGGTAAACTAGCTATCTAAAGAAAAGCCTGAACAGATGGTATGCTATCTTTTAGCTGTATTTGCCACCAGACCCGGTAGAGATGAAGATGAGAAATGCTATCGATAACCCAAAAGCGGGCGCTATATATGAGGCCATCAATAAAGTAACGCTGAAGACATGCGGCATTAAGGAAGCTATCCAGAAGGTTGCCGAGGATCCAATCTGGAGGGACCGGAATAAAATGCCGCGACAAGAAGGTAATATTTACTGGGGTGTTGGCTTATCAGCCACTTCATACCTTGGTGGGGCAAGACAGATGGGGCACCAATCGTGTGCCGCTGTTGTGAGGATTTGCGAGGACGGCACAGTCAATCTTGTTACCGGAGCTACAGATTGCGGACAGGGCTCTGACACGGTACTATGCATGATTGCCGCTGAAGAACTAGGGATTAAATTAGAGAATATAGATATAAAGAGAGTGGATACCGCCTACACCCCGGTTGACCCCGGCAGCTACGGTAGCCGGGTAACTATTCTTGCTGGGCAGGCAACCCAAAAAGCCGCCCGCGAAGCCAAGAAACAACTTCTGGAGGCTGCTGCCAAAACCTGGCAGGTAAAGCCTGAGGATGTTGAAATTAGAGAAGGGAATGCCTTTGTCAAATCAGACCCGAAAAAAAGCATGCCATTCGCGAGGCTAGCGAGGATTGCCTGTTACTCAGGCACTGGAGCTGTTGTCTTGGGTACCGGCTATTCCAGCTACGGTTTGGAGCCCTTAGACTTCGCTAACGGCATTGGTAACGGCGGGACTTCCTATAGCTTCACTTCTTATTCTGCTAGGGTTGGGGTAGATATGGAAACAGGAAAGATAGCTGTTACCGATTTTACCATTGCCTCCGACTGCGGAAGACTGCTCAGCCCGATAATAGCCGAAGGCCAGATTGAGGGGGGCTCTATTCAGGGACTGGGGCAAACTCTATATGAGGACTTCATAATGGATAAAGGTAAGACGCTAAACCCCACCTTCTTAGATTACAAAATGCCGCTCTCCACAGATGTGCCAAATATAAAACTAATTGACATAGTAACCAATGACCCCGATGGCCCATTCGGGGCCAAGGAAGCTTCTGAGGGCAGCATCGTCAGCACACCACCGGCGGTGGTTAGTGCCATCCATGATGCCACAGGGGTATGGTTTAAAGAGCTCCCGATAACCCCTGAGAAAGTGGTAAAGGCGTTGAAGGAGAAGCATGAACCACGCGCTAAGAAATGATGACGGTTATCTGGCAGTATTGGGAACAATCCTTTTTGAGGTATGAGAATTTTCCAGGTGGGCGGTGTCTACCAGGGGAAACTGGAGAACAAGATGGGTTTTTGGATTACTTGAGTTTACATAAAAAGTTAGAAAGGAGGGATTACAGAAAATGGAAACGAAATATGGGAAATATATTATCACGGGTATAAAACCTGATGTGAAGTTCCCATCGTGGAGGCTCGAAAGGAAACCCACCGATGCGTCGACTCGTTTGTTATGGTTAGATGATGATGTAATAAAAGGGGCCTTCTATGTAGAATGTGTCTGGTACTGGAAAGGGTCTGAACAGTCCATAGTAGAAGCTCATACGCACCCTTTTGACGAAGTCATAACGTTTTTTGGAACTAATCCGGAAGATCCGCAGGATTTGTGTGGAGAAGTCGAATTATGGTTGGGTGACGAAAAACATATACTAACCAAAAGTAGTCTAATCTTTGTTCCAAAGGGGCTGAAGCACTGCCCATTGATTATCAGAAGAGTAGATAGACCTATTTTCCATTTTACCGCCGGGCCTGGTGGCAAATACAGTTAAAAGAAGCAATTTTTAGTGCCCCTGATAGAGTCACAATACTCACCCCCTTTCTCCAGACCGACATACTATCCGGCTTGAGCTTGGCTACCCTTCTGAGAGTTTTTACAGTGGTGGGGACCCCAGGCCCAATCCCGACATAATGCAGTCATTACAGCAAGCCGGCAAACTGAGATGAATAGCTCGCGGGGAAATAGCCACGTCAACCATAATGACTGTTATACAATTGCTTATTCTGTTAACCCTTTGAACAGTTGTCCATATCATATGCTTCCACAGAAGACGATTTAGATAAAGGTAAACACAGCCTTTGAAATCATATCTGGGGGTCTATTTGCTGAATGTATGCATTATTCAGGTAATGTATCTTTATTGGATTTTTTACATAGATTTTACACAAAGGCTAAATTCAGAAAACGATTCACCGGTATAGTATATGTATAAATAAAATAAGAGAGGCTAAGCGCGTTAATAACTAGGTTGGGAGTTAGCACTGCGGGCGTGGCACTCGTCTAAAGAGAGCGGTGAATGGGTTGAAATAAGCGTGTCTGATAATGGTGAGGGTATACCTGGTGAAGACTTGACGAACAATTTTGAGCGATTTCATCACGTGGATAAGTCCAGGTCCAGGGCAACAGGCGGAACAGTGCTCGGTCTTACGATTGCTAAATACTTGGTCGAGGCACATACGGTAAAATTGCGGTACAAAGTAAACTGAGGAAAGGGAGTCGTTTCACTTTTACAATTTCGGTGTCCAAGTGATCATTACAATCTTAATAATGTCTTAATATTTCCCTGCTAGAGTTTTATTTGCTAAACTCTGTATAAAAAGCGAAATACAAACATGATCAAAAGATTTAATAAATTAGTTACCATCATTATTTGCGTGTCTATTTTGTCTGTTTCGGGTATCAGCTGCGCCTCAAAAGCAAAGTCGCCGGAAGTAGCCAAGCCGGTTGCTACTGTTCAGCAAGGCAATCTCACAGTATCTGTCTCAGTGGATGGCAACCTGGTAATGCCGCAGGCGTACGATTTGCTCTTCGGTGCCCCGGGCGATGTCAAAGACGTGCTCGTGGAAGAAGGGGATTTCGTCACGGAAGGGACAATACTGGCCAGGCTGGATGACACGACGCAGAGATTGGACGTGCAATCCTCCAATAACAATGTACAGACGGTTTTAAGCAACCTCTATGAAGTCGTCCCGCTGCTGCCCCAGTTTCCGGAACACAATTATGACATAATAAAGGACGTACCTGTAGATCCAAAGGACCTATCGAAAGGAACTTATGACCAAATCATAGATTTAGGAATAAAGGACTCACGCACATCCTACCCATATTATTACCCTAACGCCACGGCCCTGTCTGCCTACATTTGGGCGCAGGACGAGGTCAACAGCGCATACAGGCTGTGCCAGAGCGATAACTATACTGCGGCGGCTTCCGAATTGTATGTAGCCCTGTCCGATTTTGATGCCTGCATACAGATACTGGAGGACACCATAAACAACCCGCAGTCCGGTTTAGGCAACATAGCGCCGTTCATTAACCAAGACGAAACCTCCTTATCGGTCCAGCTGTACCACCCGTTTGCGGCAATTTACATCCGGGAACTGCACCAGCTGGTCGATTCAATAAAGCAGGGTCAGGCAGACATAGAGAAAATCCAGGGCCTGATAGCACAGGAAAAATACGATGAGGCCGCTCCCCTGTTTGAGCCTCTCTTAGGTCAGGTTGATGATATAGGCAAGGTAGTAATACGCAATATCAACGTGATAGAGACACATAACTATGGGACTATTTACGGCGAGGATTTGTGCCTGTCTTTGTACGGGGCTGCTGAAGACAGTTTGAATAGAGCCTTTATTGCGCTTGGAAAGTATGGGCTCGATTCTCCGGAATTCAATAGTAATTTACGTATCGCGCAGCATGAAATGGCACTCTGTAACGGTATTTTAGGAACTAACGATTATGTATTGCAACATGGCCTCTCCTTAAAAGCTGAACAGGAGTACAAGCTCAATTTACAAAATGCTATAGTGGGCCTTGAAAATAAGAAAGATGACTTGCTGAAGACAGTAATACTGGCACCTTTTGACGGCACGGTGGTGAGCGTAGGAGTCAAGAAAAATGACGTCCTCTCTGCCATGGACTATTCATCCAAAACTGCCGTTCAACTTGTGGATACCAGCCAGATCAAGTTCACGGGGCAGGTTGACGAGATAGACATTCTGAAAATAAAGACGGGTCAAAAGGCGATGATTTCTGTGGATGCAGTACCGAATAAAACGTTTACCGGTACCGTGTCCTTTATTTCGCCGTTCGGCACACCGGACACCAATAACGTTGTTAAGTTTCCCATAACCATCATGCTTGACCCCACCGACGTGGCGCTAAAGGGTGGGCTTACGGCTACAGCTGATATAGCCATATCCACTGTTGAAAACGCACTACTTGTGCCGTTGTCGGCAGTAACCACCACCTCCGAGGGCTCTTTCGTAAATGTCATTAATAAAGCTACGGGGCAGCCGGAAAAAAGGCAGGTCACACTGGGCAGTCAGAATCTGCAATTTGCCGAGGTATTATCTGGCTTGAAGGAGGGTGATAAAGTCATAGTCCAAGAAAAAGTTACGGGTGCACCTATAGTTACCGAATTCCCACGTGGGCCTTCTGGTGGAGGACCGCCGCCGGGTAGATAATAAGATGAAAAAGAGTCTGATAAGCCTGTTGATAATAAGCGTAGCTCTGCTTTCCCTGCTTTTAGCAGGCTGCAGCAAGAGCGCGGCTACCACCGGGCAAATTTTCGAGGTGACAAGGGGAGACCTGAATATCAATGTATCTTCCGATGGTAACCTCACCATGCCCGATGAGTACGACCTGCGCTTTGGCACCAACGGGCAGGTGCAACAAATATTTGTGGAAGAAGGGGACCAGGTAAAGCAGGGCGCCCTACTGGCCACGCTTGATAACACGTCACAGAAAAACGCAATTAAGACAGCACTGTTCAGCATACAGACGGCGAAAAATAACATCACATTCGGTTGCGGTACGGACCATCTTCCTTACAATTACCCGGATTTGAGCGTGCCCCGCATATTTGACGAGGCACAAAAAGATTTAAATAAAGCCGTTAGCTATTTCAAGCAGGGGGACTACAAAGATGCCGGGTATTATTTAATTATGACTTATTTCGATGTCGAAGTTGGCGAGAACCTGATTAAATCAAAACCCAATGCCGCCGAATTAGCCGGAGCCAAGACAAATTCAACTTACTATCCTGACCTTTACGAGGGCAGCTCCGTA
>JAPLHH010000267.1 GCA_026389735.1 Chloroflexota bacterium
ACCGCCTCGAAATGTTCCGGGATTTACCTGTGTGGATACATGGTTTATGTATATGGATAAGGTCGGTGCCAAGACAAACACTAACATGGTAGCAGGGGTCTTCGCCTCGGATGACCCCGACGGCATAGGTTGGTATGCAACATTCCCTCCAGAGCTAAAGAAGTATGGCTGCACCGTTGTTGGCGTAGATAAAGAATTAGGCATGTTTCCTATGGGGACTACAGACTTTACCTCTATTATAGACCAGTGGAAGGCTGCTGGTGTGCAAATACTTTGGGGCAATTGCCCTGGCCCTGATTTTGGGACGATGTGGAGCCAATGCTACGCCAAGGGCTTTAGGCCTAAGATAGTTCTCTGTGGAAGGGCACCCCTCTTCCCTGTAGATGTAGTCTCCTGGGGTACGAAGCCACCCCTAGGGTGGGGTGTTGGTGTAGAGTGTTGGTGGAGCCCAGCATATCCGCCGGCAGACTTCCCCGGTATTGGCAGCACAACCGCAGCATCGCTTGCTGACAAATACTTAGCCACAGGCCAAGCATTGAACCGGGGTATAGGACATGGCTATGTGGGAGCTCAAATCATGTTTGATGCCATCCAGAGAGCCGGCAGCCTTAACGGAGATGCGATTAATGCCGCTCTAGAGAAAACTGATATGAAGAGCATTAATGGCTGGATAAAGTTCGACCCAGAGTCACACTTCAGCGCCATGCCGCTCGCCCTTGGTCAGTGGTTTTATGAGCCGGCGAAAGCACAGCCGTGGACAGAGTATATAGTCTGTTCCGCACTGTCTAACATACCGGAAGAAGCCAAGCCGTTGTTCCCCATTCCTGGGCTGTATCCCTAACCTATAAACTAAACCGTAGGGGTCTAAATGCAAGGAAAAACCGATGTGATGAGAATCATATCGGTTTTTCCTGAAAAGGAATATCGGCGGTTGCCGTTAAATCTTAGCCAGTGGAGAAAGTCAGACAAATCAGTGTCTATAGTTATTCGTGAAAAATTTTTGACTCAATTTTAACGCCGAGAAAGGTAGAGATGTTGGAAACACCGATTCTCGCAATCGATGGAGTAAGTAAGTATTTCGGAGGAGTAGTTGCTGTTAGAGACTTAAGCTTTGATGTACAGGCAGGTCAAATCGTAGGTTTGATGGGTCCCAACGGTGCCGGTAAGACAACACTATTAAATGTCATAGCTGGTAAGTACAAGCCTAACTCTGGAAAAGTAAGTTTTAAAGGAAATAACATCGTGGGTTTCCCCCCGCATAAAATTTGTCACCTCGGTATTGCTAGAACTTATCAGATTCCTCAGCCCTTTGTCAATTTAACCGCTTTGCAAAACATCGCGGTCGCAGCAAGGTACGGACGAGGTCTTACCAAGTCTGCCGCTGAGAGCGAAGCCAGTAAACTACTTGAAATTGTAGGCCTTTCCGAAAGGAAAGACAGCCTCGCCAAAGATTTATTAACGATAACTCTCAAAAGGCTCGAGTTAGCTAGAGCCTTAGCTACCAATCCCACACTACTACTGATCGATGAAGTGGCTGCAGGCTTGACCGAAGCGGAAATCCCAAAGATATTAGACCTCCTAAAAGAAATACATGAAATGAGCATAACAATTATACTAATTGAACATGTTATGAGAGTAATGACGAAGGCAGTTGATAGGATTATAGTAATGGATAAAGGCATGAAAATCGCCGAAGGCACGCCAAATGAGGTAATGGAAGATAGGAAGGTAATCGAAGCCTACCTTGGTTAGTAATATCGACAGCTTTTCAAAGTAAGATGGAGAAGTAGAACAAAGAAATGGCTCAAGAAACATTGCTGAAAGTTAGCAATATAGATGTATTTCACGGCAGCTTTCAAGCCTTGTGGGATGTGTCATTAGTAGTCAAACGCGGCGAAATCGTAGCTCTTATTGGCGCCAATGCATCAGGTAAATCCACCCTGCTTAATATTTTAGGCGGCATAGACAGTCCGACCCAAGGCAAGGTTTTTTTTGAAGGCGAAGATCTTTATATTCAGGGAGATCTGGCGCTTTCCCGGATCCGCAATGAAAGGATTGGCTTTGTTTTT
>JAPLHH010000031.1 GCA_026389735.1 Chloroflexota bacterium
CTTGTCATGTGAGGTAACGAAGTGCTTGGCCGGGAAAATGTCGACCGAATCGCGTTCCGCCAGCAGTTCACCGGTAAGCGGGTCAACGTCAACGATACGCTCAACCTCGTCCCCCCAGAACTCAATCCTGACTGCAATTTCCTCGTAGGACGGCTGGACTTCCAGAGTGTCCCCACGGATGCGAAACCGGCTGCGAGTGAAATCGAAGTCGTTCCTTTCATACTGCATGTCTACCAGATGGCGAATAAGTTTATCTCGATTGCATTTTTCGCCCTTTTTCACAGTAGCCACAAAACTACGGTATTCCTCAGGTTCACCCAAGCTGTAAATACAAGATACCGAAGCTACTATCAGCACATCCCGGCGGTCAAGCAAAGACCGAGTGGCTGAATGGCGCAGCTTATCGATTTCCTCGTTTATATCGATTTCCTTCTCGATATAGGTATCAGTATTCGGGATATAGGCTTCTGGCTGATAATAATCGTAATAGCTGACGAAATACTCCACAGCATTGTCCGGGAAGTATTCCTTGAACTCAGTGGCTAGCTGGGCGGCTAAAGTCTTATTGTGGCAGATAACCAATGCTGGCTTCTGCACCCTTTCCACCGCATTGGCCATGGTGAAAGTCTTGCCGCTGCCGGTGACACCAAGCAATGTCTGCTGCTTGTAGCCATTGTTTATTCCTTCAACCAGCTTATCCACTGCCTGCGGCTGGTCACCGGTGAGCTTGAAATCCGAAACAATTTTGAACGATGGCATTTTGAATTCCTACTTACCTTAACTCCAGCAACCCTGTCATTCTGATCCATTCCCCCTGAGATTCTTCGCTACGCTCAGAATGACAGAGAAAGGAACTGAGATCGCCACGTCGCTCACGCTCCTCGCGATGACATGTAGCCACGACCCTATTTCCCAACATGTAGTCACGACCCTTTAGGGTCGTGCTGGCGAGGCTAAAGCCTCGCCACTACATTGGTAAACAATCCCTCAGAAAGTGGCAGTTTTTAACAATACATCACTCGCTATAGTACCTATCTGTTGGTCCAGCCCCAATTCTGTCCAGGTGCTTGACATAACATTTTTCAGGTCAGACGGCTCCACCCTTCTACTTCTGAGAACAAGAAAAATCAATACACCTAAAAGTAATAAAACAACCACAAGCAGGATTTCAATCATCGTGTCCCTTCCTGACTACGTCCTGGATAGCTGGCTCAAAGCCAGCTTGACCTTCTCTTCCAAATCCATATCCTGAGAAGCAGGCAGATTGGAAACAGCCTGGGTAGCTTCTCTCAAGGAATAACCAAGGTTGGTCAGTGCCGCCACCGCATCGGCATCTTCTTGTGTCAAAGCCGGGGGAACAGCCCCTATCCATCCCTTCTCAAACTTTCCCTTCAACTCCAACACTATGCGCCCGGCGATTTTCTTCCCAATGCCAGGCACCTGAGTAATAAGGTCAATATTGCCGCTGACTATGGCTGAAGCCAGTTGCTCAGCGTTGAACGCGGAAAGCAGCGCCAGGGCTGCCTTAGGACCTATACCCGAAACAGAAATGAGATTTTGAAAAAGTCCCAACTCATCAGCTGAAGCAAAGCCATAAATAGCAATATTGTCTTCTCTTAAGTACAGATGGGTATGCAGATGGACCTTGTCACCAACAGCCCCAAGTCGACCCAAAGTAGAGCCGGGAACATATACTTGAAGGCTAAGCGGTCCAACTTTGACCACCGCCGAATCAATACCCCGGCTCTCCAATATACCTTCTAAGGCAACTATCATCTGATTACTTGCTTCCAGCCAACAGCCGCTCAATGTGTTTCTGGTGAAAGTGGCAGATAGCGACAGCTAAGGCGTCAGCAGCATCGCTGGACTGAGGAGGCTGAGCCAGCCCGAGCTGAAGCCTCACCATCTCCTGCACCTGCTCTTTGTCGCTACCGCCATAATTGGTCACTTGTTGCTTTACCTGCGTCGGCAAGTAGCGAAAAATCGGTAAATTCTCATTGGCTGCGGCTAAAATGGCTATTGCCTGAGCCCTACCTATAGCTAAAGCCGAGCGAGCATTTCCGGCGACAAACGGCTCCTCAATAGCTACCTCATCCGGTCGGTAGCGAGCCACAATTTCAACAAGTTTTTTGTACAGAAAGGACAGCCTTCGTTCCACAGGGACTTTAGAAGGTTGGCTCAATACCCCGCAGGCAACCATCGTCATCGTACCCCCCTCCTCATCCACAACACCATAGCCCAGATTCAAAGTGCCCGGGTCAATGCCGAGAACACGCATAACTACGCCTGAGCCCGCAGCTTCTCAAAAACAGCCTCGGAGTAATCGAGATTAGCAGAAACATGCTGGACGTCATCCAGCTCTTCCAGGTGGTCCAGCAGCTTCAAGGTCTGAACAGCTTCTTTCTCGTCCAACACCACCGTACTCTTAGCCACCCGCCGAAATTCAGCCGAAACCGGAGGTTTAATTTGCTCCACCGCTCGTCGCACTGCCTCTAAATTTTGTGGCGTGGTATGAATCTCAAGATAGCCTTTCTCTTCTTTGACATCATCAGCGCCAGCATCTATTGCCGCCAGGGCCAGCTCTTCAGCATTCACACCATCGGTTTCCACAATGATGACGCCTCTATTCTCAAATAGCCAGGCAACAGAACCGCTGGCACCGAGGCTGCCACCGTGTCGGGCAAACAGGCTGCGTACCTCCTGGACGGTGCGATTGCGATTATCTGTCAGCGCCTCCACCAGAACCGCTACACCGTTAGGCCCGTAGCCTTCGATGAATATCTCAGCAAGGCTCGCTCCCCCAAGCTCGCCACTGCCCCGCTTTATCGCCCGCTCGATATTCTCAGACGGCATGTTGCTGTCGCGGGCTTTCTGTATTGCCAAACGCAGACGGAAGTTGGACTCGGGGTTAGGTCCACCCTCCCGCACCACTACTATAATCTCACGGGTAAGCTTGGTAAATAGCTGCCCTCGTCGGACGTCAGTTACGCCCTTCTGACGCTTAATTTGCGCCCACTTAGAATGACCTGACATGCCACACGCTCAACTTAATTTTACCACCACGCTTCTCAAGAATAAAGCAACACCTGATTATTATTAATAAAGCAGGTCTCGACCCTAAAGAGTCGAGACTACATCGGTTGGGCAATAGGGTCGTGGCTACATATTGGAAAATTTTATTAAAGGTAAAGCAACGCCTGATTATTATAACAAAAAGATTTATGGATAACTGCAATTCCGCAAATGACATTTAGTGATATAATTCTTGGTAAAAGTTAAATAACCAAAGATTTTTACCTTGTCACCCTGAGCGACAACGAAGGGTCTCTAGATTCTTTGCGGAGTTTATCCTGAGCCGTAAAAGATTCTTCGTTACGCTCAGAATGACAAATAGCGAAGGTCACAGAATGACAGATATGATTAGAACACTCGCAATTGGATAGGCAGCTAGAATAAAATGCTTGAAGAACTCATTAATCTAGGCATTGCCAAGGAACTCATAGTCGTCATTATATCAGCCCTGCCTGTGGTAGAGCTTCGTGGAGCTTTGCCGGTAGCCATAAACCTGTTTAATATGCCGTGGTATTGGGCTTTCTGCCTGGCTGTCATCGGCAACATGCTGCCCGTGCCAATACTTCTATTATTCTTTGAGTCACTAGCCAAAATTGTTAGCAAAGTAGAAATCGGCAGGAAGCTGGTAAACTGGGTTTTTGAACACACGAGACGCCATGAGAAAATGATTCAGAAATACGAGTGGCTTGGGCTTATGTTGTTTGTCGCCATCCCCCTTCCTATGACCGGTGCCTGGACCGGGTCTATAATCGCCTTCATTCTCGGTATGAGGTTCACCTACGCCTTCCTGTCAATCCTCTGTGGGGTGATAATCGCCGGAGCAGTTGTCACCTCCTTATGCCTTCTGGGCTGGGTTGGCGCCGTTATCGCCGGCATCGGGCTCAGCGTCCTCGCCATACTCGGCTGGTGGAGGGCGTAGCAGCTCCAGAATCGCCTCGAAAGAGTGCCTGATCTCGTTCAGATAGATGGGCGACATTCTATGTGGTTGTGACATTGAACGACAGCTTCCAGTGTCATTGCGAGCCGAAGGCGTAGCAATCTCATTAGGAATGCTGAGTCTACTGCAATTGGCGCGATGGATATTGCTTAGAGATTGCTTCGTCGCTATCGCTCCTCGCAATGACAGAAAAGGCAGGGTGTCACTAGTGTACTGGACGAGTACAGTGCCTTGACATACCAGCATATATATGCTACTTTGAGCTTGGAGATAAGAGACTATGGGAACAAATCTAAAGCGTACGACCATTTTTCTAACCGAGGAGCAGCATGAGAGGCTCCGACGCTTGGCCTTCGAACAACGCACCTCCATGGCCAAGCTTATTCGTGATGCCACATTAGAGGTCTTGGAGGACGAGGAGGATATCGAGGAGGGGCTAAAGGCTCTAGCCGATAAGAAAGACACTGTTACTTGGAAAGAATACCGGCGTCGCAGGAAAGAGCGAGAACTTCGCGGTGAGCTATGAAGTTGAACTGAGGCGCCCAGCTCAGAAAGAGTTAGACGCACTATCAGGGCAAGATTACAAAGCTATTGCCAAAATCATTTCCTCTCTGGAGCAAGAACCCCGATTGCCAAAGGTCAAGAAATTAGCTCAAAGTGGTCTGTGGCGTATCCGTGTGCGACAGTTCAGAATAGGATATGCCATAGACGACGAGGCAAAACTCGTCACGATAGTGCGAATCATCAGACGCAGAGAGGACACCTACAAGAGCCTGTAGAGCCGCAGAAGGAAATAGTTCTGGTTTGAAACTCAAAGAAATTGTCGACAGCTACATGCAGAAGGTCCCGGAGGTCAACGACTACTGCGAGCGCTGTCTAAGGAGTGAAAGGTGGGACAGCAATGCCGTCCTGATGGTCGTGGATGCTGCTTTTACTTCAATTGGCCTGAACTACTTCCAGGCGGTTGTGCCTAAGGTGGAGAAGTTCAGGAAAGAATTCGTAGTATCCGGGAAGATTCGCACCCTTGAGGATTTAGCCACCGCTAATAATAATGAGCTTGAGACGATTTGGAAAAACAGACGCTCCTGGCAGATGGCAAAATCTGTTGTTTCTCACCTAGCCAAGATTAAAAGGGAAAAGGCACTAGATGATAGACAAGCTCTTATTTATTGGGCGAAGCAAGCCAGTCTTCAGGGCTGGGAGCAAGACCCGATAGGGAGAATTAACGGCGTCGGCATAAACAGCTTTCAATACTTGAGAATGATGGGCGGCATTGACACGGTAATGCCGGACAAGATAGTGAAGAGGGTTATCGCCGAAATCTTAGTCAAGGCGAACATGGAGATGCCCTCCACTGATATCAACTTCGTCCGATTGATAGAACGCATTGCGCCAGAAGTTGGCTATAGAGCTATCGAGCTTTGCTGGATGACCTGGCTGATACAGTCGGAAGCCGGCATGAGCCGGATGGAGAAATATTCAGCGCTGCTACCTAGAATCTGACCGAGCTCTTTTTGCCTGATGTCTTACCACCATACAAAGCTGTGGTTATCTTCTAGCTGTGATATACTGCGCTGAAAGAGCTGCGCAATCACCCAAATAGAGATAATAACAAGGTGCCCTCAGAAAGAGTTTTCCGACCTGTTGATTATGTTAAGATAAGCATCTTCGGGGCGGCTTTATCAGTTCTCTGGCCTAGTCTACATAGTGTCGTAATTCCGCTCCGCCTTCTGGAATTTGCCCCTGAAGCCCAGAAGAATACTTACCTTGGCCTCCTGACCTTCGCTGGCTCAATGGTAGCCGTGTTTATTCAGCCTCTAGCCGGGGCAGTTAGCGACCGCTTCAGCTCACCTCTGGGCCGTCGGCGTCCTTTTATTTTTGTCGGAACGCTCCTGGCTCTGTTTTTCCTCCCTAGCATAGGCCTGTCCGGCAGCTTCCCTTTCTTGCTTCTAGGCTATTGTCTGCTGCAAGTCGCCACCAACATCGCCCAAGGCCCATTTCAAGCATTCATTCCAGACCTGGTGCCACAAGGGCGGAGGGGGGTAGCATCTGGAGCCAAAAGCCTGGCGGAGATATTAGGCGGCGTAGCCTTCCTGCGCCTGGTGGCTTACTTCATGGATAACTATTCCAGTGATGGTGGCGAAATTTGGTTATGGCTGGCAATAGGTCTTCCCGGGCTGATACTGTTGGCAGGAATGATCACCACAATGTTCACAGTAAAGGAACAGCCATTGGATGGCAGCAGCCAGCTCTCCCCAGCAAAAGCCATGGCTGGCGCCTACAAGATTGACGCCAGGGGGAATCCCGGCTTTGTTTGGTTCCTCGTCTCTAGATTGTTTATTTTGATGGCGATGGTGGTACTTCAAACCTTTGCCCTGTATTTCATAAGAGATGTAATCCAGCATTCCAACCCGGCAGGAGTAACCGCAGACCTCATGATTACTGTGGGCATTTTTCTGCTTCTAGCTGTTTACCCTGCAGGGCAGCTTTCCGATAGATTCGACCTCGTTCCCGCCGGCGAAGAAGCCCGCTACTTAGGCCTGACCAATATAGCCACAGCCGGTGCTGGAGCGCTAGCCCGGCTCATCGGTCCAGTAATTGATTTCTTCAATGCCCGGCAATCCGGTCTGGGCTATTCGGTCATGCTTCTGGTTTGTGTCCTTTACTTCGTCCTCGGTTCGGCTGCAGTCATACCGGTCGGGAGAAAGGTAAGGGAAAGTGGCTAATCCCATGAACCAAACAGGCAATAAGGCAGAAAAACGCTTCTGGACAAGGGAGCGATACCTTCAGATATTAGCTTTGCTCTTTGTGCTGGCTCTCTCTGCTTTTATCCTTCTAAACCGGGAAAAAGTGGCCGCGCTTGAAGTATACGGCTACCTGGGCGTCTTTCTCATCTCCATCATAACCTGCAGCAGCATAGTGGTGCCTGTACCCGGCTGGATTCTGGTGGCCACTTTTGGCGCCATCTATAATCCCATCCTGGTAGGAGTTGTATCCGGGCTGGGAGGTACAATCGGCGAGATGACCGGCTATCTTTTGGGCTACGGTGGCCGGCTGGTTGTGGAAAACGTAGGCATCTACACCAGAATGGTACAGTGGATGAAGCGATGGGGAAGCGTCACCATTTTTATCCTTGCCCTGATACCCAATCCGTTTTTTGACGTAGCCGGTGCCGCCGCCGGCTCGCTCCGTTTCCCTGTGTGGAAATTCCTCCTCTTCGGCGCCGCTGGCAGGATACCCAAGCACATATTCTTCGCTTATATCGGCGTCTGGGGTTTGCAATTTCTGCCACTATAGCCTGAAATAATTACAAACTAGCTAAGGACATACTTTTGCAATTCGTTTCTATCGATGGGAGAGGAATAGGGTGGGGGTGAAATCATAAGATTGCTTAACGGAGTTTACCTTGAATGAGATCCTTCGTTTCGCTCAGAATGACGAGAGGCGAAGATCTCCTCAACTCAACAGAAAAGGAGGGGAGCAGAATGCTAAAAGATTTAGTCTTAAAGAACCGAAGTTACCGGCGGTTTTATCAGGAGGTCGTTGTAGAACTCAAGACATTGAGGGAACTCGTTGACCTGGCCAGGCTGTCAGCTTCAGCGCTAAATCTGCAACCATTGAAATATGTGCTTTCCTGTGAACCCCAAAAGAATGCTTTGATATTTCCACACCTCGGCTGGGCAGGCTACCTCAAAGACTGGCCAGGCCCGGTTGAAGGAGAAAGACCATCGGCCTATATAATCATGCTTGGTGACACCGAGATAAGCCGGTCTGTTGGCTGCGACCACGGCATAGCAGCACAAAGCATCCTCCTAGGGGCTACAGAGAAAGGCCTAGGCGGCTGTATGATTGCTACAGTGAAAAGACAGGAACTCAGCCAGGCTCTGGGTATAGCACCACGCTATGAAATAGTCCTCGTCATAGCCCTCGGCAAGCCTAAAGAAACGGTTGTCATCGAGAAAGTTGGGCCTGACGGAGATGTCAAGTACTGGCGGGACAGCCAAAGCGTACACCATGTGCCAAAACGAGTACTGGATGACATCATCATTGGCTAGCCCTATAGGTGGTTGTTTAGCGATGTTTGCTTATCCTCGGACATTTACTCTCATATTATGCCTGGCTTACAGGAAGCGGCGGCAGAACGTTTCGATAAGATGCTGGGGGAAGATGTTAGCAAAATGTTAGCAAAGGGGCTGCAGGTTGAATCTGAGCCGCCAGGGGCTCGAACCCTGAACCTGCTGATTAAGAGTCAGCTGCTCTACCTATTGAGCTAGCGGCCCAAGCGGGCTCATGTTAGCATCTGTAAGCGATTCCAGTCAAGCTGGCTTTAGATTTCTTGACTCATTCAAGACATGATATAATGAAGCCGACCCCTGGACATGTAGTGAGGACAGTGGAGAAGCCTTTCGAAATCATCGACCATACTGCAGATATCGGCATTGTCGCCTATGGCACCGATATCAAGCAGGTCTTTGCTAATGCCGCCCTCGGACTTTTTAACCTGATGGCGGACCTGGATGACTTCAAGGAAGATCTCCAGCGTGAGCTAGAGCTATCAGCCGAGGATGCGGAGGTTTTGCTGGTAGAATGGCTCAACGAGCTTATTTACATTTTTGATGTGGAACATATAATCTTCAAAAGGTTTGAAATCGACGAACTCACCAGTACCCAAATCAAAGCCAGGTGCTTCGGGGAAAAGATAAAACCCGGGCAACACAAACTGAAAAGAGAAATTAAGGCAGCCACCTACCACATGCTACGGATAAGCAAAGAGGATGGTGGCTACAAAGTGCAGGTAATCTTCGATATTTAGAGGACAAAAGTATGCCAAAATGGCAAGGAAAACTTAATAAGATAGATGACTACCGCTGGGAGATCCCCAAAAGCTATAAACCGGGGATGCGGGTGCCGGGATTAGTCTACGCAGATGAGGCTATGCTGGACGTTATCAAGGAAGAACAATCCTTGGAGCAGGTGGCCAATGTGGCTTTCTTGCCCGGCATAGTGGGGCGCTCATTGGCTATGCCTGACATTCATTGGGGCTACGGTTTTCCAATAGGCGGAGTGGCAGCTACCCAGGTCAGCGAGGGCGTAATTTCGCCAGGTGGCGTTGGCTACGATATCAACTGCGGCGTAAGACTGCTGCGCACCAACCTCACCGAAGATGAAGCGAAGCCTAAAATTAAAGAGCTTATCGATGCCCTGTTCCACAATGTTCCCTCCGGTCTAGGCTCCGAAGGCAAAATAAGAGTTGGCGAAAAGGAGATAGACGAGGTACTTACTGATGGCGCTCACTGGGCAGTAAAGCGCGGTTTCGGTCGGCCTGAAGACCTGGAGGCAACTGAGGAAACAGGTCGCATGAAAGGAGCCAACCCAGACAAAGTAAGTGCTAGAGCTAAGAAGAGAGGGGCACCTCAATCAGGAACTTTAGGCTCCGGAAACCACTTCTTGGAGGTCCAAGTACTAAGGGAAATCTATGACGAAGTCGCAGCTAAGGCTATGGGTATTGACCGAATTGGACAGGTGCTGCTCCTCATCCACACCGGCTCAAGAGGTCTTGGGCATCAAGTCTGTGACGACTACCTGAGAATAATGGAAGAAGCAGTTGGAAGATATGGCATCAGCCTACCCGACAGGCAGCTGGCTTGTGCTCCGGTAGAGTCAAGTGAAGGGAAGGATTATCTAGCAGCTATGGCCTGTGCTGCCAACTATGCTTGGGCTAACCGCCAGTGCATTACCCACTGGGCACGGGAGTCATTTGTTAAGGTCTTCGGCTAGAGCCTTGAAGAGCTGGGTATGCAGCAGGTTTATGATGTAGCTCACAATATTGCCAAGATTGAGGAGCACACCGTAGATAACCAGAAGCTCACAGTGTGTGTCCACCGTAAGGGAGCTACCAGAGCTTTTCCTGCCGGACACAAGGATGTACCACAACATTACAAAGATATTGGACAGCCAGTGCTCATTCCCGGCGATATGGGCCGCCGTTCGTATGTTGCCGTAGGCACGGAGAGAGCAATGGCAGAAACTTTTGGCTCTACCTGCCATGGCGCTGGCAGAGTACAA
>JAPLHH010000178.1 GCA_026389735.1 Chloroflexota bacterium
GGCTAATGCCTCTTCTCGGACTGGCTGGCGCCGCCATCTTCCTTATCTCGGTTTTCCCGATACCGGTGCCCGTTGCAGGAAGCTGCTCCCACCCCTGTGGCACACCCATGGCGGCAATTCTAGTGGGGCCATTTATAAGCACCGTCCTGGGCGCAATTGCCTTACTTATCCAGGCACTATTTCTGGCACACGGCGGCTTCAGCACCTGGGGGGCAAACATTGTTTCGATGGCTCTTGTCGGCTCTTTCGTCGGCTTTGGTGCCTTTGTCTTATTCCGCAGGTTTCATGCTCCGATATTTGTGGCTGCTTTCGCCGCCGGACTCTTTGGTGACTGGGCGACCTATGCCACAACCGCTTTTGAGCTGTCCTCGGCCTTGCACGGTACTGGCTCATTGTGGAGCATGTTCGGAGCCATTTGCATAGCTTTTGCTCCTACTCAGTTGCCGCTGGGCATTTTGGAAGGGTTATTCTCCGGGGGAGTAGTAACACTTGTCTATCAGCGCCGACCCGAGCTGCTGTCTCGGATAATTCCGCAGGCTTTCGGGTCCATGCCCAGCACAGTAAAGGGAGGTAGCTAATGAAAAATCTAGGCAAAATAATATCAATTAGCATTTTGACTATCATTGTGTGTCTGGCAATCGTTGGTTGGATAGTTCTCTCTAAACAGGCACCGGAAGGAGAGGAGGGCCCGTGGGGTGGAGTCGATGTGAACGTGATAGAGAAGTATGCCTCTGATGCTGGCAGAGAAGCCAGGGAGCCCTTTATCAATACCGACAAAGGAGACATGCTGCTCTTTGTTTTCGCCTTAGGTGGCGCTGTGGGTGGATTTGTCGCCGGCTACTACTGGAGAAGACTGGTGACGGAGAAGAGATAAACAAACAGGAGAAGGGCACTCAGACGAGTTAATGTTTAATAAAGACGATATTTTTTCTGACGTCTATGCTCGCAAAGAGAACCTGGTAACCGGGATAGAGGCACGGACCAAGATAGCCTTTACCGTTATTGCCCTGGTGATTAACCTCTTGTCGCCAACCATCTATACTCCAATAGCCATCGCCATATTTTGTCTAGCCACTTTAGCGGCTATTGGAATACCTCCGAAACTGTTGATGCTAAGGCTAACCATGCCTCTGGCAATGGCTGCTGTAGTGCTGATTACACAGATATTCTTCTACGGCACTACCCCATTATTTACTATTCCCTTTTGGGGATTCCACCTGGTAGGTTATGAAGAGGGTTTAGCACATGGCTTTTTAATCATGTGTCGCGTGATAGGTGGTGTATCATTAATTCTCTTCTTAAGCATGTCCACCCCCGCCCATAGGCTGCTCCTGGCAGCTCGCTGGTTTAGGCTGCCTAAAGTTTTTATTGAGCTGACGCTGCTTATTTACCGCTACATCTTTGTCCTTATCGAAGAAGCAATATCTATAAAAGACGCCCAAAGGGTACGGCTGGGCTACCGCAACTGGCAGCACAGCATGAAGTCTGTCAGTGTACTGGGCGGAAGTCTTATCTTGCGCGCCTATGACCGGGCAGAGAGAGTCTTCGAGGCGATGACAGCGCGAGGTTACACCGGCACTATGACAATCAATTATACAGAACATTTTAACAGGAAGGATTTCATGGCTGCCATTTGCCTGAGCACTGCTCTGGTAATTTTCTATCTTGTAGGACAGTTGAGAGTATGATAAAAACCGAAGCTTTGTCCTTTAGTTATGACGGTCATACGCAAGCTCTATGTGAAATCAATCTAGAGTTGAAAGATAGCGAATTTTTAGCCCTGTTGGGTGCTAATGGTTGCGGGAAGACCACCCTATTAAAGCACCTCAATGGCTTGTTAAAACCGTCCTCGGGCAAGGTCCTCCTGGATGACAAAGAGCTCCGTTTTTTTAAAGAGGAGGAGATTTTCAGGCAGGTAGGAATGGTTTTTCAGGACCCTAACGACCAACTTTTTGGTGCTACCGTGGGGCAGGATGTCGCCTTTGGTGCTGTAAATTTGGGACTAAAGCCGGACGAGGTGGCACAGAGGACTGCCGAGGCTTTGGAATTGGTGGGCGCCTCTGAGCTTCCCGAAAGAGCCATACACACCCTGAGTTTCGGTCAAAAAAGACGCGTGGCTATTGCTGGCGTCTTGGCTATGGAGCCAGAAATAATCTTGTTAGATGAACCCACAAGCGGCCTGGACCCCCGGGGTGTCAGTTCAATTATGCGTTTACTCAGGAAACTGAACAGGGAGCGGGGAACTGCTATGATAATAGCCACTCACGATGTTGAGCTGGTGCCCTTATTCTGCGACCGGGTTGCCATTATGAGCAAGGGCAGACTAATCGGGGAAAAAACACCCCAGGAGGTCTTTGCCGATGTCGATATGATTAGAAACGCGGAGTTAAGGCTGCCCCGAATAGCCCATCTCATCGAGATCTTGAAAAAAGAAGACAGGCTAAATTTTTCTGAGATTCCGCTGACAATTAGCATGGCAAGACGGGAGCTATTGAAATTGGTAGGGCGTCGGCACTTCGATAGAGAAAACAGACACAGTAGAGCCAGTGTGTCAGGAGAGCCCTTACATGACGTCTAGACGAAATAACCTGCCTTTACGCTCAGGTTATACTACCGGAGCCTGTGCTGCCGCGGCTGCCCGGGCGGCTACGATTGCGCTGCTAAAGCAAGAGGTAGTCAACCAAGTTCGGGTTGATCTCCCCGGTACAAACCAGGTCAATTTTAAGGTCAACCGATGTGTCTTTAACCGCAGTCAGGCATCGTGCTCAGTAATAAAAGATGCTGGTGATGACCCTGATGTTACCCATGGAGCTGAAATCTCGGCTATAGTTTCTTGGAAAGATGAGCCGGGCATCAATATCACTGGGGGGAAAGGAGTAGGGGTAGTGACCAAGCCTGGGCTTGAAATACAGGTAGGTATGGCAGCAATTAACCCGGTGCCACGACAGATGATCGAGCGTTCAGTGAGGGAAGTAGCGGGAAACAAGCTGGATAGCAAGGGTGTTCAGGTAACCATCTCTGTACCGGCCGGTGAGGAATTAGCTAAAAGAACGCTAAATCCCCGTCTAGGAATAACAAAAGGCATCTCAATTCTGGGTACTACCGGGATTGTCATTCCCTATTCAGTTAATGCTTATACGACTTGTATTTCGCAGGCACTGGATGTAGCCGTGGCCTGTGGCTGCCGCCAAGTAGTACTGACCACGGGTAGGCGAAGTGAAAAATTTGCCCAGAGTGAGCTGGCACTGGCTGAGGAGTGCTTCGTTCAAGCGGGAGACTTCATCGGCTATTCCCTGGGGGAATGTGCCAAGAGGCGTCTGGCTAAGGTGATTGTCTGGGGCATGATAGGCAAGATAAGCAAGCTTGCTGCCGGGCACCTCTATACTAATGTTAGCCATTCCAAGATGGATATCGGTTTCCTGGCTGGAGTGGCGGCAAGCTGTGGCGTACCAGATGAAATGGTCAAAGCTCTGCGCGGTGCGGTTACCGCCAATCATTTCCGCAAAATGCTGCCACCAGAACATAACAGAGAACTCTGTGAGCAACTCTGTCTACTGGCGGCAAAAAAATGCAGGGAAGAGGCTGGGGGGAAACTTGAGGTGGAGTGTATTATGACCAGCTATGACGGCATTATTCTGGGGAGGGCCAGTGCCAAAGGATAAAGTCTACGTCATAGGGGTGGCACCAGATGGGGCTTCCAGCTTGCTCCCCGAAGCACGCCGACTGGTAAACCGGGCAGAGATAGTCCTTGGGGGCAAGCGTTTGCTTGATATGTTCCCTTCTCTAACTGGTGAGAAGATTACCATTAAAAACAACCTGGCTGAAGTAACTGATTTAATTAAGAGAAACCTGGGGCATAAACGAATGGTCGTTCTGGCCTCGGGTGACCCTAACTTCTACGGGATAGCCAGCTATCTAACGGCTAAACTGGGCAAGGATATTGTTGAGATAATACCCAACGTGAGTGCCATGCAGATGGCTTTTGCCCGCATCAAGGAAAGTTGGGAGGATGCCGTCTTTGCCAGTGTCCATTCCAGACCCATCGAGGATATTGTCGAGACAGTACGCTTAAACCATAAAATCGGTATATTCACCGATGATGAGCACACCCCTGCCACGATCGCTAGGGTGTTACTAGAACACGGAGTCGATGGCTACCAGGCTTATGCCTGTCAAAACCTTGGTAGAAAAGATGAAAAGGTCATTGAAACCGATTTATATGGCTTACGCCAGACGGAGTGCTCTCCTCTCAACATCCTGATTTTGTTAAGAGTCCGGCAGAATACGCCAGCGGGTGCGTTTCGCCCTCGGTCGCTAGGGATACCTGATGAAGAATTCCATCAGCGAAGACCAAAACAAGGACTTATCACCAAACAGGAAGTCAGAGCAGTAAGCCTGGCAAAGATGCGTCTCACCGACGAGAGCGTGCTTTGGGATATCGGTGCCGGCTCGGGAGCGGTCTCTATCGAAGCCTCTTTTCTCACCAGAAAGGGGCGCATCTACGCCATAGAAAAGAACAATACAGATGTGGCCATAATCAAGAAAAACCTGCAGAAGTTTCATGTGCCCAATGTCGAAGTGGTTCACACCTTTGCCCCAGATGGCTTAGACAAGTTGCCTGAGCCCACTGCTGCCTTTATCGGTGGTAGTGGTGGCAGAATGGAAGAAATACTAGACCTCATTTGCCGCAGGCTAAAGCCCGGTGGACGCATTGTCATCAACATCGTTGCACTAGAGAATCTGAGTGCAGCAGTCGATGCTCTCAAAGCAAGAGGCTTTGTGGCTGATGTGACCCTCGTCAATGTAGCGCGAAGCACCAGTGTAATAGAGCTTACCCGATTTGAAGCATTGAACCCGGTCTTTGTGGTCACTGGAGTACCACCACCGGGAAAGGTGGAATTATGAGGAGTGCTTGCGCAATCCTTAGCCCGACGACTTTGAAGCGTAACTTATAAAAGGGTGACGATGTCCAACACAGCTCAGCATGGGAAGAAAAGTATAGGACGCCTTTATGGCGTGGGGGTAGGGCCAGGTGACCCGGAACTCCTGACCTTACGAGCGTATCATCTCCTATCCCGAATACCGGTTATCTTCGTGCCACTGAAAGACGAGAAAAGCATGAGCTACGCCAGGTCCGTTATTAAAAATCTGGTCAAAAAGTCGGAGGGAAAAGTTGTTGGAGTGGTTCTTCCGATGCTGAGAGATAAGGAGCAGCTGGCAGAGTATTGGCGCAAGGCAGCAGAGAGCATATGGCAGTATCTCAAGAAGGGAGAGGATTGTGCTTTCGTGAACATAGGTGACCCTCTTCTTTATGGTACTTTCATTCATATACTGGAGACACTACAAAAGGGTCACCCGGAGATAGAAGTCGAGGTTATTCCTGGGATTTCCTCTATTAATGCCGCCGCAGCCAGGGCTGTAGTTCCCCTCGCCAGCAACGATGAATGTATAGCCATAATATCGGGTAACCGTGAAGATAAGGTTATTAGAGAGATACTTGAGAATTTCGATACGGTAGTTTTTGTGAAAATGAATAGGGTGTTTGATAGGCTCCTCATTATCCTTGAGGAGCTGAACCTGATTGAAAAATGCATTTATGTCAGGAGATGCACTACTCAGGATGAAGAGATAATTTGGGACATCAGCAAGTTGAAAGGAGAAAAGGTCGATTATTTCTCTCTCCTGATAGTGCGGAAATAATATGGCGGTTCAAGTATATTTTATCGGTGTTGGCCCCGGTGACCCCGAACTGCTGACCATCAGGGCAAAAAATATCATTGAGCGGGCAGATGTCATTATTTACGCTGATTCGCTGATAAACCCTGAGGTGTGTTCATCTGCCCGTAAGGGAGCCGAGATTTACCCCAGTGCCTCGCTCAGTCTGGAGGAGATAACTGGCATTATAGTAAACACGGTCAAGCAGGGGAAGGTTGTTGCCCGGCTGCAAAGCGGTGACCCCAGCATCTACGGAGCTATACAGGAGCAGATGACAACTCTGGATGAGAAAGGAATAGCCTATGAGATTATACCAGGGGTAAGCTCCTTGTTTGCTGCTGCCGCTTCCTTAAAAACAGAGCTTACCGTACCTGAGCTTTCCCAGACGGTCATCATTACCCGCATGGAGGGGAGAACGCCGGTTCCCGCTTTAGAGAATCTGAAGAGCCTGGCAGCGCACCAAGCCAGCATGGCAATTTTCCTGAGTGCATCCTTGATAGAAAAGGTTGTCGCTGAACTGCTTGCCGGGGGCTATCACCCCGACACTCCAGCGGCTGTAGTCTATCGGGCGACGTGGCAAGACGAACTCGTGCTGCGAACTACCCTAAAGAACTTGGTGGAGCGCGTGAAGGCATCGGACATCCGGAAACAGGCGTTGATACTGGTAGGCACCTTTTTAAACTCCAAGGAAAAACACCTGCGCTCCAAGCTCTATAACCGAGGTTTTAAACGTGAATGTCGATAGTTCTACAAAAAAAGACATAGCCATTGTGTCCATAACCAGAAAAGGAGTGGCATTAGGTCAGCGCTTGAGACTGCTACTTCCGCGTAGCCACCTTTATTTGCCGGAAAAGTTTGCTGTGGAGCCGAAGTTGGACGAGCACCCATTTTCGTCACCGGCGAAAGAAGTAGTCAGGGAGGTTTTCAGCCGGTACCGGTATCTGGTGCTTGTCATGGCAGTGGGCATCGCAGTTCGACTGGTGGCCTCAGAACTCAGGGACAAGCATAAAGACCCTGGAGTGGTAGTAGTTGACGATGCTGGCTCATTCAGCGTGAGTTTGCTATCGGGGCACGTCGGGGGTGCTAACCAGCTAACCAGAAAAATAGCCTCTCTTATCGGCGCGCAACCGGTTATCACCACCGCATCGGAGGTCAGCCAGACAATTGCCGTGGACCTTCTGGGAAGGGAGTTTGGCTGGGAACTTGAGGATAATCGCAGCGTCAGCGCAGTGAGCGCAGCGCTGGTTAACGGAGAACCGGTTGGCATTTATCAGGACGCTGGGGAGAAAAACTGGTGGCCAAAGACAAAACGACTACCAGATAACGTTCGTATCTTTACCACTATTGAGGCCTTGACCCAGTCCAATTCTCAAGCAGGACTGATAGTCACTGACCGAATTCTGGATAATGAGCACCAAGCGTTATTACCCCACCATACGGTAATATACCGTCCCAGAAGCCTGGTGGTTGGCATTGGTTGTAACCGAGGTACACAATGTGCCGAAATCGAGGAATCAGTCAGCCGGGTTTTCTCAGAACACGGTCTCTCTATCAAAAGCATCAGAAATATAGCCACTATTACACTGAAGAAAAATGAGACCGGACTTCTAGAGTTTGCCCGAAAATACCGCTTGCCGGTAGAGTACTTCGATAAAGAAGCTTTATGTAAAGTGAAGTTCCCCTCGAGCCCCTCGGCGGCAGCACTAAAGCATGTGGGAACGCCGGCAGTATGCGAGTCAGCGGCGCTGCTAAGCAGCGGCAGCAGCTCTCTCATTGTACCCAAGGTTAGCTGCAACCGGGCGGTGACTGTCGCCGTTGCCCGGCTTGCCTTTAATGGCGAAAGGGAGAAACGAGGGAAGCTTTTCCTGGTCGGCATCGGTCCTGGCAACCCGGAGCACATGACCTTCAAAGCCAGAGAAGCTATCGACCGCAGTGAAGTGGTCGTTGGTTACAGGACCTATATCAAGCTGATTGAGCCTTATCTCCGCCAGAAAGAGGTTATTGCTACCGGCATGGGGGCGGAAATAGAGCGGGTGAAGACGGCTATCAGCCTAGCTAAGAAAGGGAGGATTGTGTCTCTCGTCTCCAGCGGCGATACCGGCATTTACGGCATGGCTGGGCTGGTGGGTGAAATTCTTCGTCAACAATCAGGAGATGATTTCGATATAGAGGTGATACCCGGGGTTCCTTTACTAGTGGCTAGTGCTACCTTGCTCGGCGCTCCCATAACCGGCGACTTTGTCACTATAAGTCTTAGCGATTACCTTGTCCCGTGGGAGGAAATTATCCTGAGATTGAGGCTGGCTGCACAGGGGAATTTTGTTATAGTTCTCTACAATCCCAAGAGCAAAAGACGCCAACGCCAGCTGGCTGAAGCCAGGGAAATCATCTTACAATATCGCTCTCCATCGACTCCAGTAGGCATTGCCACCAATGCTTATCGGCAGAAGCAAGAGGTAGTCATCACCGATTTAGAGCACATGTTTGACTACGAAATTGGCATGAATACAACTATCATTATCGGAAATTCAGCCACATTTATCTTTGATCGCTGGATGGTGACCCCTCGCGGTTACTGGACGAAATACGACTTGACTAGTGAGGCTCCACTATGAACACTTCCGGCTCAGTGCTCCGAAAGGGTATTAAGGCACAGCTGGGGATTGAATTCCAGGCAGGAGTATAGAGTAGTGAGAACGATAGTCATAGCTGGTACTACCAGCGGTGTAGGCAAGACAACGGTAGCCATCGGGCTAATGGGAGCGCTAGTTCGCCAGGGGCTCAAGGTACAGCCTTTCAAGGCAGGGCCAGACTATATTGACCCCAGTTATCATACTTGGGTAACTGGCGAATCTTCTCGTAATTTGGACACATGGCTTCTGTCTCGTGATGCCGTGACCGAACTATTCAACCGCGTCATGGTAGGGAAAGATATCGCCGTTATCGAAGGGGTAATGGGACTTTATGATGGACGCTCATCACTAAATGAAGAGGGTAGCACAGCAGAGCTGGCTAATCTCCTTGGGGCACCGGTGCTGCTGGTAATAGACAGCCGAAAGGGGGCACGTAGCCTGGCAGCTATGGTTGCTGGCTACCGGGCTTTTGATTCCTCCCTTCGCCTTGGCGGCGTTATCCTTAACGGCATCGGCAGCGATGCACATCTTAGATTATGTCAAGAATCCATCGAGCACTACACCGGAATAGCTGTGCTGGGATATATCCCTCGACGCGATACTCTCTCCCTGCCCGAACGACATTTGGGCTTAATCCCCACTGTGGAGGAGCCAGCCAACAAAGAATTCTTGACAACTCTCGTGGCACAATGCGAAGCCACTCTTAATATCCCTCAGATTCTACGCCTGTCAGAACAGGCAATGACCCCACAACCCGAGCCTCTGCTGTTTCCGCCAATCAGAAAGCCAGCTATGGCAAAGATTGCAGTGGCAAAAGACAAGGCTTTCAGTTTCTATTACCAGGACAGCTTCGACCTTCTGGAGGCCTGGGGAGCTGAACTTGTACCCTTCAGCCCTTTGCAAGATACTGACCTGCCCCGGGACATCTCTGGCCTCTACATAGGAGGCGGCTTCCCTGAGCTATACGCTGAGGGTCTGGCAGGCAACAACTCTATCAGACAAGCCATAAAGGTAGTAGCCCAACAAGGAATGCCAATTTATGCTGAATGCGGCGGGTTAATGTATCTCGGCAGAAGCATCGGGGACCTCCAAGGTAACGAATATCCTATGGTAGGAGCCATACCTGTTTCCTCTCGGATTGATAGCCCACGCCTTAGCCTGGGCTATCGGGCAGTCCAAGCTCTGGGTGATGGCCCTATCCTGCGCCAGGGAGAAATAGTTCGCGGCCATGAGTTCCACTGGTCAGTCCTAAAAAGTAGTACTAATAGTGCTAATGCGTATCATATTCTGGAAAAAAGGGAACGTCGAGAGGGTTTCCAGAAGAAAAAACTGCTC
>JAPLHH010000273.1 GCA_026389735.1 Chloroflexota bacterium
TCTTTACCGTCTGGCGAAGTTCCTCGAACGGGAAAGGCCTCCAAAGACGCAAGTTGATAAGCCCTACAGATTCTCCTTTGTTCTTTTTTGTATCTATGGCAATCTTTGCTGTCTCACTAAAACTTCCCATAGTCAGAAGCAACGTCTTAGCCCCTTCTGTTCTATAGGGCTCGACGGGGTGATAATAACGGCCAAAGATGTCTCCAAATTCTTTAAATCCTTGAATTATCACATCCTTGGACTTCCTGAACGCCACCTCCTGAGCTATTTTTGCTTCTGAATATATGTCGGGGGGTGCGAAAGCCCCGTGGGTCATCGGCTTATCGGGGTCTAAGGCAAAAGGGTACTGGAATCTTGGGAGAAATCTATCCACTTCTTCTTGTTCTGGCAAAATAACTGGCTCTGTTACATGAGTGAGGTGAAATCCATCGAGATGAACCATTACCGGCAAAAGGACTCTGGAATCTTCACCAACACGAAAAGCCCAAAGGGTCATGTCAAATGCCTCCTGGCTATTCTGGCAAAATACCTGGATCCAGCCAGTATCCCTGACAGCCATGGCATCGGAGTGGTCCCCCCAAATACTTAATGGTGCGGATAAAGCTCGGTTAGCCACCGTCATAACCACTGGCAGCCGCATGGATGAGGCGACATACACGACATTGTGCATATACTCCAACCCTGGACCTGCAGTAGCAGTGAAAGTCCTTGCCCCAACTGCAGCAGCCCCCAAGCAAGCGCTCAGGGCTGAGTGCTCCGACTCCACCGGAATATAAGCGGCAGTTAGCTCACCATCGGCTACCATCTCGGCAAGCCGCTCGGGTATATGCGTTTGGGGCGTTATGGGATAGGCAGCAATGAAATCAACGTCAGCCATCCTAGCTGCTTCGGCAGCAGAATGTGAAGCCTCTAAACCTACCCTTCTGCTCATTTTTCCTCCTCCTCTATCATAGTTATAGCCTCTTTGGCACAGACTTTGGCACAAATGCCACAGCCCTTACAGTAAAAGAGGTCAATTTCATAATATCCATCCTCAAGAGGCTTTATGGCTGCATCAGGGCAACAAAGCCAACATAAGCCACATTTGTTACACTTTTCTTTATCCATTATCGGCCTTTGGGATCTCCAATCACCTGTCCTGCGCAAAGCAGCATTGCCCGCTTCTTTAACTATATTGCCAACTTCCATGTCTCTCCAGGTAAAATCAGACCCCGTTTTTAGCCTTTTCCCTGTCATTTCTTACTCCTTTATTACAGTCTCCATGTAAGCTCTTTTCATAGCCTCGATATTTCCTTTAGCCCGCGCTCCAAACCGTTCATGTAGCTGCTCAACCACAGAATCAAATTTCACCGCCTCAGTAACTTTTAGCAATGCGCCTATCATAGCGGTGTTAGTGATAGGCATCCCGATAGTTTCTCTGGCGATTCTTGTAGCGTCAACTGCAGCTACAGGCCACTTATACCCAAATTCAGACTTCAGTTCAGCGGGCGATTTCCTGGAATTAATTATGATTTTACCATTCTCTTTAAGCCCTGAGGTCACGTCAACTGCGTGCAACAACCCTGGATCGAGCACAGCCACTACATCAGGCTCAGAGATAACTGTCCTGGTCCTGATAAATTCATCGCTTATCCTGAGGAAAGCAAGAACCGGTGCTCCACTCCTTTCGGGTCCAAAGCTAGGAAATGACTGAGCATACTTTCCTTCGCTTATAGCAGCACGGGCAACTAGCTCCGCCGAAGTCACTGCTCCCAGCCCTCCTCTGCCATGCCACCTTACTTCAAGAAGCTCAGCCATAACTTAACACCTCCTTATCATACAAAGAGGCTGTTTAATTTTGATTTCCCGTTCAATTTTGGGTATTTTTGTAGCTGCCTGATTTATCAGGCCCTTCTCTTTTTGTCATTGCGAGCACCTTAGAGGTGCGCGGCAATCTCATACCCCTCACGAGATTGCTTCGACTGACTTCGCCAGCCTCGCAATGACAAAGGGGAAACTGTAGTATCAACATAAGGAACGATCAATGAGACAGAATACATGCTCGACCATTTCATCGGTAGTATGCCTGCTGCTGGCGTCGCTCGCCGCGGCGAAGGCTATGGGGGATACGTTCCATGGCGCGATCAGCCATAC
>JAPLHH010000309.1 GCA_026389735.1 Chloroflexota bacterium
GCCTGCGGGTTCGAGGACTATGATGGGATTGGCGCCGTCCCGGAAAACGCGTTCTTCCAGAGTCGCCAACCCCTCCGGTGTGGTCTGGAAGCTGAAACTATCACAGGGTTGCGCTCTATCATCCAGACAGCGTGCCCTGTGCCGCCCTTGGTGTAAGTCGATACCTACACTACGGATCATCTTGGGTTCCTCCTCAAGTAAATTCGGGTTCGGTTGAACCTTGGCCGGACCCTTTGCCCATTCATGCGCTTGATGCGGGGCTAGCTACTACGTGCTCCCCAATTTCCTGAATCGGGCCACTGCAGGGCCGGCAGGCAATCAAATTGGCGGGGCAGATCATTCTCCCCAACGGATTGTGCACCTCACCGGAACCCGTTAGGCTATATTTTAGCCCAGTCAGAGGGTCTACAGCCTGAAAGTAATATACATGACGGTTTGTTAATAGCATTACCGAAGCCTAAAATGCTTAATTGTCGGCAAATAAGCAATACCAGCAATAGCCAAACAACAGAACGTAGCATCCGCTGTGTTATACTCCTCGTGGATAGGTTTCAAGTCGCTGGGGGCAATCATGACAGGGGACGCGGAAACAAGGAGCGATCCCAAAGTTTTGATTATAGATGACGAGCCAAACTTCGCATCGGCCTTGCGGATAGCCTTGGAGGCCAAATCTTACCAAGTCACTATAGTTTCTCATAGGCGTGAAGCGGAGGAAAGGATCAACACAGAAGAGCCTGATGCCATCGTTTTGGGAACGATGAGCCCTCGTGGAGAAGCATTCTCATTATACCGGTGGTTAAGAGAAATCCCAGAACTCAGGGAGTTGCCCGTTCTAGTGATCGACTGCCCATTGGAGAAACACCTCATCAAGGGTTGGCGGACAGATGAACGGCTGATGCTTGGCAGTGAGGATTACTTGGAGAGACCAGTGGAGCCCGGGTTGTTGGTGCGCCGAATCGAAAAGCTTTTGGATCGCAAAACCAAAAGGATAAGAGTTTTGGTGGCAGATGACCACAAAATTGTTAGGGAAGGCATTGTTGCTTTACTCGCTCTGGAAAGCGAGATGCAAGTAGTAGGGGAGGCAGCAAATGGTAGAGAGGCCGTCGAGAAAGCGCTCTCCGTTTCGCCTGATGTAATACTCATGGACATAGTAATGCCCGCCATGAGTGGGCTAGAGGCGACAGCGGAGATACGCACGAAGTGTCCCCAAGTCAAGGTGCTCATTGTGAGCCAGTACGATGATAAACAGAATATACTTCTAGCGAGCCAGGCGGGAGCTTATGGTTTTATCTCTAAGCGAGCGGCTGCCTCCAAGCTAGTGGCAGGCATAAGGTCCGTATATAGCGGAAGGCACTTTGAGGAAGATTTTGTCTGATTGCAAGCGGCACGAGGCTAGACATTAGGAGCTATATGCTAGCCACTGGAAAGGGTGGCTCCTAGCAAATTCTAGGTTGCCACGTGTCAATTGGACGTAGCATATGAGAAGGAATATTTGTTCAGCAATTGATTCCAGGAAAGTGATAAGTTTTTACTACAGGGGAGGTATTCGTTTCGTAGAACCGTTCTGTTACGGTATTCATAAAAGCTTTGGAAATGAAGTGCTCAGGGGTTATCAGGTCAGAGGTTTCAGTGAATTTGGAGAACCTTTTGGTTGGAAGCTTTATCCGGTGGATGAGATTTCGAAATTAGTGATAACTGGTGATAATTTCAGAGATGACAGGGACTATTATAATCCTAATGACCCTATGATGAAGGAAATAATTTGCAGAATAGAGGTAGGAGAAGCCTCGAAATAATTTATATTCAGATTTATATGGTTTGACTTAGTGCACAAGTCGGCTGAAATGCTAACTACATTTAGCCTGTCCGAATAATTGTACCAAATTCTTTAGTCAGGAGTTGCCGGTATTACGGCGGATTGTACGACTTAAGAGCCGGTCACACCTTTTTCAGGTACTTTGCCACTGTAGCCAGCAAGTCATCCGGTCTTATCGGCTTTTCAATATAGTCCTCGTACTCCACTTCATAGCCGCGGCTACGAGGGATTCCCGTTCCCGCTCCCCTTGTCGAGTAGCTGGTCAGCATCAGTACCGGAACTTTAGCAAGTTTCGGGTCTTTCTTGAGCTGCTCCGCAGCCGTAAAGCCATCCTGTACTGGCATGATTACATCAAGGAGTATCAAATCAGGCTTCTCCTCTCTTGCCTTGCGCAAACCCTCGTCACCGTTAACAGCGACTATTACCTCGTAAGGTTTGCTTTCCAGGATGATTTTTGTCGAATCGACAAAATCAGCATCATCATCAATAAGCAGGATTTTGGCCTTTCTTTCCACTTAGAATCGCCTCCTTAATTAATCAGCTTAGCCAGATAATTTCAGGACTTTTTCTTTTTGATGAGTGTACTTACCCTTTCCAGCAAGACATCGGGAGACATAGGCTTCTCAACATAATCATCTACGTCTAGCTCAAGTCCGGTCTCCAGCTCATAACGCCGCCGGCTGGCTTCCTCTCTTACCGAGGTCAGGATCAAAATAGGTATATTCTTATACTTTGACCACCTGGGGTCCTGAAGCTCCTTACATACGGCAAACCCGTCCATTTTCGGCATCATCAGGTCAAGAATCATCAGGTCCGGGTTTTCCGCCTTAAGAGTAGCCAACCCCTCTATCCCATCGCGCGCAGTGAACACCTGATACCCCTGAGATTCAAGAATCATAGTAACTGCATCTAGAATATCAGGGTCATCATCAACAACCAGTATCTTGCCAGGCATTTTTCCCTCCTATTATAATATAGGTCTGGGCATAAGTCCAGCCTTTTCTACCATCTCCGGGACTATATCCTCCCAGCCCACCGCCATAATATGTATGCCTTGCACCCCGGGTATCTCCTTGAGTTGCTCAATAATCTCCAGAATTATTTTTACCCCTTCTTCCTTAGCCTTTTCCGCCTTTTCCAGCCTAGTGATTATTTCATCAGGTAAACTTACTCCGGAAACGTAGTCTCTCATGTAACGTGCCATACCTACCGACCTGATGGGTATGACACCTGCCAGGATGTGAACCTGCTTATCCAAGCCCAGGTCGCAAACCATCTGCATGAACTTTGCAAATTTGGGCACATCATAGACTGCCTGAGTCTGGACAAAGTCTAACCCGGCTTTAACCTTCTTCGCCAGCCTTTTCACCCGGAATTCAAATGGGTCGGCGAAGGGATTGGCGGCAGCACCAATATATATGGGGACTTCCCCAGATATTTCCTCACCATTAAGAAATTTCTTCTCATCCCGCATCTTCTTCAGCATCTGAATCAACTGAATGGAGTCAATATCAAAGACACCCTTGGCAGAAGGATGGTTACCAAACTTCTGATGGTCACCGGAAAGACAGAGGAAGTTGCCTATGCCCATAGCTACGGCGCCCAGTACATCACTCTGAAGTGCCAGCCGGTTCCGGTCTCTGACAACCATCTGCATTACTGGTTCCACGCCTACCTGCTTCAAAAGCACACAGCCAGCAAGGCTGGACATACGCACAATAGCCGTCTGATTATCGGTTATATTGACGGCATCACAGCAGTTACGAAGCATCTCACCCTTCTTCTGTATCACCGCCGCACTGGTGCCCTTGGGAGGACCTGCTTCAGCAGTGACGGCAAACCTCCCGCTCTCCAATATTTTTTCCAGATTTGTTCCTGCTTTCATTGATGTTGCCTCCTCTTAGTTTTGCGCAGGCTTGGGTAGTGTACAACAAAATTTACACCCGGTGTTAGTCTCAAGACAGGGACTCTCAACCCATATCTTACCACCATGAGCCTCAACAATCCTCCTGACTATGGACAACCCCAGACCAGTCCCCTTGATTTCTACGTTGCTAGCACGGAAGAAGTCTTCAAAGAGATGCGGAATATCCTCACGAGGGATGCCAATACCGGTATCCATAACCTCAATCAGCAAGTCCTTGCCTTGTTCCAGTACCCTGACGGTTACCATACCCTCCGATGTATACCTAATAGCATTGTTCACCAGATTGGTTATCACCTGTTGCAGGCGTGGAGCTGAACCTCTGATTGGGTGAAGTCTCAATACGCGGAATATCCAGCAAATCACTAATCAAGGTCAGAAGTTCGGTAATACGATGAGCGCTCCGTTCCAGCATGTTCTTCTGCTTCTCGGAGATTTGTCCAGCGAAACCGCCCAGCATGACCCACAGGAAACCCTGAATGGCAGTAAGCGGTGCTTTCAGGTCATGAGCCGCAATGCCAATAAAGCGCAAGAACTTCTCCCTTTCCTCTCTCAGTTTGCCTATCTCGCTGGAGGCACGCTCCAATTCCCCGGTTTTCTCAGCAAGCAGGCGCTCCCGTAGCTGCAATACCTGCCGCTGTCTCTTCCTTAGCTCCCCGGCAATAGCGGTAGTCACGTAGGTTGTACCATAAAGAAGAGATGCCAGGGCGGCAAGGACTCCCAGAATATAGCTTATTTCATTATATCGTGTTGGCAGGGAAAATCCCTCTAGATTGACATGAGGTATCACGCCCGTATATTCCAAGCTCACCATCAGTACCACCAAGGCAATGGCTATCGTGGACAGCAAATACACCACCCGGTAGTTAAGCCCGATACTAGCCAGGACAATGTGAAAAATAAAGAAAAATATGAACGGGTTTTCTATCCCCCCGGTGAAATGCAGCATTATGGTGAGGGCAAACATGTCAAGCAAAATGTGGACATATTCATATTGCCGGACACGCGGGATAACCCGGTGAGGCGGCAATTTCTCCAGTCCTCTGACCTGCTGTATCAGTACCAGGTTATACACAACCATAAAGACGCAAATGATATATACCGGCAGGGTTGGAAAACCAATGTGAAACACATATCTGGCGACAATGGTGACGATGATAACACCAAGGATGGCAATCCACCTCATATTGGTGAATACCCCGAGGCGCATCACCAGTGTTTCTTCCTCAGGGGTGCGCTCGGTCGCGCCTCCAGCCGGAACCTTATCACTTATAGTATTAATAGTAGCCAAAATATCTATCCTTCGCTTTTTATCCTTGGTAGTAGTCCATGCATTAGCTTTAAGGATACCTCTTAATCAGTTTTCCCGTGTTATCATAAACCGCTATCGGCAAGGGCAGGTAGCTGGGTAAGTTATGGGTAGCGCAGG
>JAPLHH010000320.1 GCA_026389735.1 Chloroflexota bacterium
TTTGTGGGTTCATTGGGATAGCTGGCGAAAAGAAGTGGCTGATTATGAAACCCTGAGCCGGCAGCTCCTTCTATGGGTTATCGACAAGACGGAGCCTGAGCGATGGCAAAAGATTGACCCGGAATACATATATTCCGTCCGATGGTGGCTCTATGGCAACATTCTGCTTCAAACGAGCGGTGCCGACAAAGAGAAGCTAGAAGATAGGGGGCGAGACTTAATAACCCCAGCAGGGGAGGTAGTTGCTCAAGTGGCAGACAGTGCCAGTAGACAGGCGTTACATGAATACCTGGATGGGGTACTGGAAGAAGCTGAACAACAACCTCAATGGAGTGCGCTGAAGTCTGCTACTGCGCAACTAAGGGAACGGGAGAAGCAAAAAAGGCTAAATGGCATCGCTGATAAAATAATCTCCGTCCTGGATGGCATTGAGCAAATGCGTGCTTTCCCTGGGCACTGCCATCTTTGCCCGGTGTAATTCAGGACTACGAAATAATCTAAAGGAAGGAGACAGCAATGAGAGGGAGTGTTAGACAAAGAGGCAAGGGATCTTGGGAGATTTGTATTGATACTGGCAGGGACCCGGCAACAGGTAGGCGCCTGAGGCACTTTGAAAATGTTCGAGGTCGTAAGGCAGAAGCACAGAGACGACTACGTGAGCTATTGCTCAGTGTTGAGCAAGGCACCTATGTTAAATTTGACCGGCTCACTGTCGCTCAATTCCTTGAAGAGTGGCTCCAAGACTATGTAGCAACAAACACTGCACCTAGAACATCTGAGCGGTATCAAGAAATTGTAAGAGTCCATCTTATCCCAGCCCTGGGTTCGCTTCCACTGTTGAGTTTACGACCCCATCACATTCAAAAATATTATGCTGAAGCTATGAAGTCAGGACGACGAGATGGTAAAGGTGGTTTATCAGCATTAACTGTGCACCACCATCACAGGGTCCTTTATGAGGCTTTGAGGTATGGCGTAAAGCATGGCATCCTGATTCGCAATGTAGCTGAGGCTGTAGACGCCCCCCGTCCGGAGCATAAGGAATTAGCTATACTGGCTGCCAGCGATGTGCAACTAATTCTGGATGCTTGTAAGGAAACACCATACTATGTCCTCTTCTTTACGCTAGCCTACAGCGGGCTACGAAGGTCAGAACTGCTTGGGCTCCGGTGGGAAGATGTTGATTTGCAGAAATCAACGCTGTCTGTAGTAAGGTCCCTGCATCAGCTTCGCGGTGGAAAATATATTTTCAGCGAGCCCAAAACCAAGCGTAGCCGGCGTCAGATAGCGTTATCACCTTCACTGGCAATCGTCCTCTGGGAGCACCGGTTAAAGCAAGAGCATGCCGGAAAATTATTAGGCAAGCCTTTAGAATCTACGGACTTAGTGTTTTCCCATCCTGATGGTAGACCAATCCGACCCGATAGCGTCACCAGAGCCTTCCCTGAAATAGCCAAGTCAGTTGGGCTAAGAAATGTTAGGCTTCATGACCTAAGACATGCTCATGCCACAATCTTGCTGCAACAGGGGGTAAACCCTAAGATTGTTCAGGAGCGTCTTGGACATAGCTCTGTGTCCACAACACTGGATATCTATAGCCATGTATTACCTGGTCTTCAGGAAGCGGCGGCACGCCAATTTGATGAGAGCTTTGAGCATGAAGTTCTCCAGAAAAATGTCGGCAAAATGTCGGCATAATTGTCCTGAGAGGTCTTTTTGGAGTAGAATTTATATCTGGGAGGGGTGTCCGAGTGGCCTATGGTGACGGTCTTGAAAACCGTTGTCGGTGCAAGCCGACCGTGGGTTCGAATCCCACCCCCTCCGTTTACCCTGAGCGAACGAAGTGAGTCGAAGGGTTTACCCCGAGCAAAGTCGAAGGGCTTATAGAACGATTGAGATGTAATAAACATGGAACAAGAATCGTATTTCTATATTGTTAGATGCAGT
>JAPLHH010000305.1 GCA_026389735.1 Chloroflexota bacterium
GTCTAACAGAAGCACGGTTTGGCTCACCGCTGTGTGGGATGTTTGAAACACTTCATCGAAAAGTGATCCAAAACCTCTCACATTTATTGGCCCTCCAGAATGGCCATCTCTTGACACTGGTGATTATATCTGAGCAAAATAAGAGGAGAAGTTCTGCGAAGGAGGTTGTTAAAATGCATGCAATAACAGCGGCTAATCTTCGGAATGCTCACGGCGGTGAATCAATGGCCCACATGCGTTACCTAAGTTGGGGTAATTTGGCAAAGAAGGAGGGATTCCCAAATGTTGCTCGCTTGTTCATAGCCATTGCCTCTGCGGAAACGGTTCATGCTAGCAACCATTTTCGCGAGCTGAAAGACCAATTCGGGGAATCACTTTGCGCTTCGATGGCTGTCTTTGGCTCGGGCAGCACGTCTCAGAATCTACAGGGAGGTATAAATGGAGAAACCTATGAGATTACTGAAATGTACCCCACCTATCTTGAGACGGCCAGGTTGCAGAAGGAGAAGGGTGCGGAGCTGAGCTTCCATTATGCCCTTGAAGGAGAGAAGACTCACCTTGCACTATTCCAGAAGGCCAAGGAGTCTCTCGATTCCGGAGCCAAAGATATGGATCTTGGTTCTGTGCGGGTATGCAGTGTTTGCGGGTGGACCCATGAAGGAGATATGCCTGAGAGGTGCCCCATATGTGGTGCGACCAAGAACAAAATTGACACCTTTGCTTAAAAGAGCAAAAGAGTCCATTTCACATGCAAAAGGGTTCCAATGAGAATAAAATTCTACTTAATCGCTGCAATCATCGTATGGGTGGCAATTATCATAGTGACTGCCGCTTTATTGAAGGATACAGCGTATTTTGCGCAAATCCTTCCTATTCTGGGTGGTGGGGCTGTTTGGTTTAATATTTTTAGGAGGTGTCAATATGCCGACTGTAAGAGCCTTTTTCACCAATATGTCAGTACCCATGCCTCTGGGAAAGAAGCTGAGACTAGTGTTTCGCAACAACTGGATAAAGATCTCACGAAGACAGAACTGCTGTGGTCATCCAGGCGAGCCAGGGTGTTGTGAAGGATCGTCAGCGACGCATCACCACCATGGCGAAGAAAAAGACCTCAGGTAGAAGATATCTAAGATATCAATCGGTGAGAAATTTCTGGTAGTGGCAATCAAATATGTGGAAGTTGAACTACTTAACCTTCTCAATCTTTTAAAGTTTAACAGAAGCACGGTTTGGGTCACCGCTGTGTGGGATATTTGAAACACTTCAGCGTTTTGTGACTCCTTAACTACATAGCATCTCTTGGACACGGCACAAAAACTATTGACAGTTCATTAGATAACGATGTAATATAATCTATAAGGGATAGTGCTCTAAGATCAATATCAAGGTGCGTGGTCAAGTGTGTGGTTCAGAAAGTTGTCGTGGGTTCCATCATTCTAATTTCGGCGCATATAGAAGCGTGAACTGAGCTCTATTAAGTGTTTGGATTTTGTTTGTCATCTGGGCTTTGACATTTGGAATTTGTTCAAGGCAACCGCAAAAATCCGGAGGTGAAGTATGAAAACAACACTTGGTTCAAGGAACCACTATTACATGACAAGGGTTAGCATCTTGTTGATTATGATAGCCTTAATTGCCGGGATGGTAGGCTGTGGCGGCGGTGTTACCAGATACAATCTCACCATGGCAGTAGCTGGTGGTAATGGAACAGCAATTGATTTGACCAATGCCTCACCTTACGCGGCAGGCACTAAAGTCAGCATAAAAGCAGTAGCCGCCGCAGGTTACCAGTTTGTCAACTGGACAGCGCCAGCAGGCACATTCACCAGTGCAAGTGCGGCACAGACTACCTTCACCATGCCTGCTCAAAATGTAACGGTCACCGCCAACTTTGCACTACAAATACGGAATTGGTATGACCTAGATGCTATCAGGAACAACCTGGGCGGCAATTACCTTTTGATGAACAACCTCGATTCCACTACTGGCGGTTACGAGGAACTGGCGAGTGTAACAGCCAACGAGGGAAAGGGTTGGGAGCCGATTGGCGGTATTGAAATTACTGACTTAGACGCTCTTGAATTCGAACTTGTGGACCCGTTTACCGCCAGCTTCGACGGTCAAGGATATGAGATAAGAGACCTGTTTATCGACCGTCCTGACGAGGATGCCGTGGCGCTTTTTGGTTCTCTTGTGGGAGCGACCATTGAAAATGTCAAGGTGTTGGACACTGAGGTGACTGGCAGAGATTTCGTTGGTATTCTGGCAGGAGGACATTTTGGCAATGTGAGCAGCTCCTGCTCCAGTGGCAACGTAAGTGGCCATTTTCTCGTCGGGGGTTTGATAGGTGGGAGTCGCGGCAATGTTAGTGATTCCCATTCGAGTGCCAGTGTGACTGTCTCTTGGCGGTATGCTGGCGGTTTGGTGGGAGGTAGTGAGGGTATTGTGAGCAACTCTTATTCTATTGGCAGTGTGAACGGCCCCTATCGAGTCGGTGGGCTGATGGGAGGTAACGGAGGCGAAGTGAGCAACTGCCAATCCATAGGCAGCGTGAACGGCGACCGAAGTGTTGGCGGTCTGCTCGGAGACAATGATGGCACTGTGAGCAACTCTTATTCTACCGGCAGCGTGACCGGCAACTGGGAGGTGGGCGGTCTGGTAGGGCAAAGCATAGGTACTGTAAGCAATTGCTATTGTGCAGGCAGCGTGACTGGCAACTTGGATGTCGGTGGTCTTGTGGGATCCGGACAGAGGGGCACTACAAGTAACTCCTTCTGGGATGTCGAGACCAGCGGTCAACCTACTTCAGATGGTGGAACGGGCAAGACGACCGCCGAAATGAAGAACATTAGCACCTTCTCAGGTGCAGGCTGGAACATAGTCGCAGTCGCCAATCCTGACATCCGCAACCCTTCCTACATCTGGAATATCGTTGACGGGCAGACCTATCCCTTCCTGAGCTGGCAGCCCGTTTCTTAGCCCAACTGGAGCTTAGATGGTTAGGCAAGAACCACAACATACCTAATGGTGAATTGCACGATTGCCTGAATTGTTGAGTGGCTTTGCACGAAGAAGTATTACTGCCGAAATTCGGTTATTATTATGTGGAAATTGAACCGCTTGACCCTCTCAATTCATGATTGCTATGCTTACTGCAGAAGGAGACAAGCGGCCACTGCCTTTTTTACCGGCTACATGGAGTTGAGGTGGACGGAGGTTCAAATCCACTCACCCCGATTTCCGCTTAGATATGAAGCTCTGCTAACTTCAGACGGGGTGGATCATTATCTACAATAGTACAGTTCGCCGTGGTCGCTTAGCCCTGTTTTTCACGAGGTACTAGGTAGCAAGTCCCGCCGCTTTCAGGATATCCGGAACCACCTCTTCCCGGCCAATGGCCATGACATGGACTCCGTCGCACATAGATTCCTTTTTTATAGTGGCAATCATCCGACCCGCGATTTCTATACCCTTATTGAGTGCCTCGCCTTTGGGGGCACCCGCTAATTCATCAATCAAATTTTGGGGTACAAAGACGCCCGGGACATTTTCGGTCATATACTTCGCCATCTTGGCTGACACAAGTAGAATTATGCCAGCTAGTATCTTGACCGGGAATTGGCGGGCATATTCCATAAACTTAGCAAATTTGTCCAAGTCATAGATGGCTTGGGTCTGAAAGAATTCGGCACCGGCTTCAATCTTCTTTTCAAACTTGATTAACTGAGGCTCAATCGGGTTTGCTTCAGGCGTGACTATGGCTCCGGCACAGAACTCCACAGTCCCGTCGAGTGCATTCCCTCCTAGGTCTTTGCCTGATTCCATCTGTCGGATTGTCTTCAACAATTGTGCTGAGTCCAGGTCGAAAACACCTTTGGCTCCCTTGTGGTCG
>JAPLHH010000144.1 GCA_026389735.1 Chloroflexota bacterium
ATATTTTTGCTCGCTTCAGGTGCCATAAATGCAAGGGAACATTCTTTAGAGCTAGACGCATGAGGCAAAGACCTTTTAGGCATTGATCAACCACATATGAACCCGACATTGACAGTCGTGGTATACTATTGCTCACTCACGGGAGGGGGTTAAAGTGAAGGCAAAGGACCTGCTTTCTGTAGCCGATTTGAGCGCTGCGGAGGCCGAGAAGCTTATTGCTAAAGCTTTAGAAATCAAGCGTGGGCCAACACGTCGATTGCTGTCTGACAAGATATTGGTTCTTATCTTCGAGAAACCGTCTTTGCGGACCCGGGTCAGTTTTGAAGTAGCAGTACATCAGTTGGGGGGTTATAGCTTTTACCTGTCGCCCGAGGAGGTAGGTCTGGGCAAGCGAGAGCCGGTTTCTGATGTAGCTCGCGTGCTCAGCCGTTATGTCCATGGCATTATAGCCCGTACCTTTTCTCACCAGACTTTGCATACATTGGCACGTTACTCAAGTGTGCCGGTGATTAATGCTCTTTCTGATTTGGAGCATCCGTGCCAGGCTCTAGCTGATATGGTGACGATTCACGAGAAAAAGGGGAAACTCAAGGGCTTGAACCTGGCTTTTATTGGCGATGGTAATAATGTGGCTCATAGTTTACTTTTGGCAGCCTCGCTTACCGGGATTAACTTCCGTATTGCCTCTCCGCCTGGCTATGCGGTGAGGGATGAGATATTGCAGGCAGCTAAAGGATTTGCGGCTCATAGCGGTAGCCAGGTCCTCTTAATTGAGAAACCCGAGCAGGCGGTGAAGGATGCTGATGTCGTTTATACCGATGTCTGGACGAGCATGGGTCAAGAAGCTGAGGCTGAACAGCGCCGCAAAACATTTGCCGGTTACCAGATTGATTCCCGGTTATTGTCTTTGGCTAAGAAGGATGCTATATTCATGCATCCTATGCCAGCTCATCATGGGGATGAGGTTGCTGTTGGGATTATAGACAGTCCATGCTCGGTAGTCTTTGACCAGGCAGAAAATAGGTTACACCTGCAAAAGGCGTTGCTAGCTGAGATGTTTGGCAAGGCTGGACGCACCCGCTAACAAGTGGTATCCTTTATTTATTAACCACTATTATCCCGAAAGTAAGTAAGACATGAAGCCGGTTGTAGCTATAGTTGGTAGAGCTAATGTTGGCAAGTCGACGCTGTTTAACCGCCTGGCAGGCGAGTCGGTAGCTATTGTTGAAGACCTTCCGGGTACAACACGCGACCGCGTCTTTGCTGATGTTTCCTGGCAGGGACGGGAAGTGACTTTGGTTGACACCGGTGGTTTGGAATTGAGGCCAGGTTCTTCCTTGGCTCAAAAAGTCAAGGGTCAGGTAGAGGCGGCCATAGTTGAGGCTGATGTGATTATCTTTGCGGTGGATGTTCGTGATGGGGTGATTGCTGCTGACTGTGATATAGCTGACCGGCTGCGTAGCTGCGATAAGCCGGTAGTTTTGGTGGCTAATAAAGCAGATAACGCCAGGCTGGAAAGCCAGATAGCAGGTTTCTACCAGTTAGGTGTTGGCACTCCACTGGCCATCAGTGCTCAGCATGGTCGGGGTATAAACGGGCTTTTGCAGGCGGTAACTCCTCTTCTTCCCGAGCCTTCCATTGGTTTTGTTGATTCAGATGGGCCTAAGTTAGCCATTGTCGGGCGACCTAATGTAGGGAAATCAATGTTGTTGAATGCTATTGTAGGTGAGGAGAGAGCCATCGTGGATCAGGTTCCGGGGACAACTCGGGATGCTGTCGATACTGTTTTCAATTATCGAGGGCAGGAGTTGTTGCTGATTGATACTGCTGGTATCAGACGGCGTGGGCGTGCTAGTATAGGAATAGAGTATTACAGCTTGATTCGGGCTTTGCGCGCCATTAATCGTTGTGATGTCGCCCTGTTAGTTACGGATGCCACTGAGTTTATTACTGCTCAGGATTTGCATATTGCCGGCTATATCAAGCAAGCAGGCAAAGGTATGGTACTGGTGATTAACAAGTGGGACCTTGTTTCCGAGCAGCCCAAGGAAGCGTATTCTCAACAAATTCGGCAGCGGCTAAAGTTTATGTCTCATGTGCCCGTTCTTTATGTTTCGGCTAAATTTATGCATGGCGTAGATGGGATAATACCTAAGGTTCTGGAGGTGTGGCAAGAAAGACAAAAGCAATTGCCAGACCTAGTAGTGGATAAGCTCATTAAGGAGGCGGTGACGGCTCATACGCGGCCAAGGAAAGGCTTAAAGCAGCTTGAAGTTATTCGTGCCTATCAGGCAGGCATAAATCCGCCGACCTTTGCTCTCCTGGTTAATGACCCGGAGCTAGTGCACTTCTCTTATCAGCGCTATTTGGAGAACAGGCTTCGGCAAACCTTTGGGTTTTCTGGTACCTCATTGCGGCTTCTTTTTAAGAAGGTAAGATCAAGAAAGCTTCAGAAAGTGGGGGTGAGAAGGCGTGATAGTTGCTAAATTTGTCGTTGTTGCGGTGATTGGTTACCTTATGGGTGCCATTCCGTTTGCTTTAATAATCAGCAAGCGGATGGCAGGGATTGATATTTCTAAGCACGGTAGCGGTAATCTTGGCGGCACCAACGTGTTGCGAGTTCTAGGTTTCAAGGCAGGAGCCATAGTTATGGCTCTTGACTTAGCTAAGGCATTTGCGCCAGTGATGCTGGCCAAATTCATTATAGGTGACAGTGTACTGTCCATAGCGGGTTTTACTCTTAATTGGCAATGGGGTCAGGTCATAACGGCTTTGATGGTGATGGTGGGGCACAGCTGGTCAGTGTATATCAAATTTCGTGGTGGTAAGGGTGCAGCTGCTTACTTTGGTGGCTGGTTTGCTATTTTCCCAGTGGCTGCTTTATTCGGTGGTGCGATTTTGATATTGACGGTTTGGCTGAGTAAATACATGTCCTTGGGTTCCATACTTGGCTCATTGGGTATCTTGTGTTTGTTCATGGTACTGACGGTGGCTGATGTGGCTCCTCCTGTCTACTTAATTTATAGCATAGTAGCTGCAGCTTTGATTGTCTATCAACATCGGAGCAATATCAGCAGGCTGCAAGCCGGGACTGAGAGTCGGATGGACAAAAGCGCACTGAGATAGCCCTGTGAGTTAGTGCTTCATAACTACAAACACATGCAAATTCGTTTTGCCCTTTTTAAGGGGTAACTAATTATGTCAAAGGTTGCTGTTATCGGTGCTACTACCTGGGGGAATACTTTGGGCAGGCTTTTGGCAGAAAAAGGGATGATGGTCAGCGTTTGGACGCGGACTGAGGCCAGGGCCAAGGAGCTAAGACAGGAGCACCAAGGCTTGCTGTCGAAGGATGTCTCCGCTGATTGTCTTTCTTTTGCCAGCAATCTTGGCGAGGCGTTACACTCAGCTGAGTTTGTTATCTGCGCCGTGCCGGCTCAACGCATGCGACAGAATATGAGGCTGAGTAGTCCTCACTTAGCCTCTTCTGTGATCCTGGTAAGCGCAGCTAAGGGGCTGGAAGCGGAAAGTGGCAAAAGGATGTCAGAGGTGATAGCGGATGAGGTTGTCTCTGTTTCACAGGACAGGATATGTGCTCTGTCTGGGCCGAATCTTTCCGGGGAGATTAACCAAGGCTTACCTGCTACCTCGGTAGTAGCTAGTCGGGGCATCGAGGTTGCCAAAAAGGTGCAGGGATTACTAGATTCGCCAAATTTCTCCGTTTTCGTCAGCGATGATATTGTTGGTGTTGAGCTATGCGGTGCCTTAAAGAATGTGATTGCCTTAGGGGCTGGAATTATGGATGGCTTGGATTTAGGCAACAATGCCAAAGCTGCGTTTATCACTCTAGGCTGGAGCGAGGTTGTTTCGCTTGGTATTGCCTTGGGAGCTAAGCCAGGTACTTTTTATGGACTGGCTGGCTTGGGCGACCTCGTAGCTACCGGCAACAGTCTATTGAGTCGTAATCACTATGTGGGTTACGAATTGGGTAAAGGGCGACCTTTGAGTGACATAATTGCTTCTATGTCCCATGTTGCTGAGGGGGTTGATACAGCTATAGCTGTCCACCGTTTGGCGAATAGGCTTAGACTTGAAACACCAATTATAAATCTTGTATACAGCGTGTTATTCGAGTCCCTGCCACCGGCTGAGATATCGAGGCGGTTCAAGAACGGGCTGAAGCCTGAATCAATCGTCTAATTCTCGATGGGCGCATTTCCCATCTAATCGATTATTTCGTGGTCTTCGCCTTCAGGCATTGCCGCCGTGGGCAGTGTTTTAGCTAATTCTTCAAAAAGTCGCCGTTGATTGGCATCCATAGATTGCGGGGTTACTACCCGGATTATGACCAGTTGGTCTCCTCTCCCCTTGCTGTTAAGACGAGGCACCCCCTTGCCTTTGATGCGGAACACCTTTCCGTTCTGAGTCCCCGGCGGTATCTTAAATGTTGCTTTACCGTCCAGGGTCAGCACTTCTATATTATCTCCCAGGGCAGCTTGAGCGAAATTAATGGGCAATTCATGGAGGATATCATTCCCCTTACGGACAAAGAACTTATGGGGTTTTATGGAAAAGTTGATACAGATGTCACCCGGGGAGCCGCCGTATTTTCCGGTATCGCCTTCATTACTGAGGCGCATCTGGTAGCTTTCGTCAATTCCTGGTGGAACGGTGACCGTCAGCTTGCGTTTTACTCTCTCTTTGCCGCTGCCTTTGCACTGGCGGCAGGGGTTGTTAATAACCGTGCCTTCGCCTTTGCAGTGTGGACAGGTGGCAGCGTGGATGAAGCGCCCGAAAAGGCTTTGTTGGACTCGGCGTACTTCACCATTGCCGTTGCAGTTAGGGCATTTTTGAGGTTTTGTTCCGGGCTGGCTGCCGAGACCGTGACATACAGAGCAGTTTTCGATACGCCAAATCTCAAATTGCTTTTCTGCTCCGAAAATGGCTTCCTCAAAAGAAAGGGTTAGGTTGGCTCGCAGGTCAGCTCCCTTTTGGGGGGAGCGACGTTGAGCTCTGGCAGTGGTGGCGCCGAAGAAAGTATCGAAGATGTCACCTAAGCCACCGAAGCCGAAGTCTTCGAAACCAAACAAATCTGAAGTAGCTACACGGCCATAGCGGTCATAAGAGGCACGCTTTTTGGCGTCGGAGAGTACTTCGTAGGCCTCGTTTATCTCCTTGAATTTCTCTTCAGCTGCCGCCTCTTTATTGTGGTCAGGATGATACTTGAAAGCCAACTTGCGGAAAGCTTTTTTAAGTTCCTCGTCACTGGCGTTTCTGGGAACTCCAAGTATTTCGTAATAGTCCCGATTGCTGAGCATAGATAACGGACCTCAACATTTCAGTATAACTGACGAATCGACTTTTTAGCAAATTTCAGATTAGGCAATCCCATTAAAGCTGTAGGGTTTGTTTTGCAGATGGGGGGTGGTGTATGATTGGTTGCTAAATGAAGGACAAGCTCAAGCAAGCCTTGGCTTCACTGCAGAGGATGAGTTTAAGTGACAGAAGCCTGACTGAGGCAGCAGTCCTCGTTCCGATTTTTTGCAAAGACGGGGAATATCATATCCTTTTCACCCAGCGGAGCGACCAGGTGCCGCATCACAAGGGTCAGATATCGTTTCCTGGTGGGGCACGCAGCGAAGATGACCCTAGCCTTTTGGATACAGCTCTTAGAGAGAGCTGGGAAGAGATTGGAGTGAAAGCTAAAGACGTGGAGATTCTGGGTGAATTGGATGATACTCCAACGACGACTTCGCATTTCAATATCTCACCTTTTGTAGCTCTTATACCCTATCCTTACGAGTTCGCTTTAAATCCTTATGAAATCGATGAGATTTTTAGCATACCTGTCTCAGCCTTGTTGCATAAAGCTAACAAAAATGAGGAATGTTACACTTTTGGCAATGAGGTTTTTGTCAATAGCTCCTATGAATATGAGGGAAAGGTAATATGGGGGGCTACAGCTCGGATTGTTCAACAATTTCTTGAAGTTTGGCAAGCGGCGAGTGGAGCTCAGTAATAGGCTTTTTAGTTTCTGCCTTTTTGCCCTCAGTGATTTGTTTCGTCTTGACTTTGATTTGCTTTGGCTTGACCTCTTCAGCTTTGGGTACGGTTAGAGTGAGGACGCCATCTTCGAAGACCGCCTCTGTCTTATCGCTCTTGACCTTTACTGGGATGAGTACTGAGCGACTGAAGGTGCCGTAGCGGCGCTCCTTGTAGAGGTAATTATCTTCCTTTCGATGGGCAGTTCCCATCCCCCAAGCCTGGGCCACAAGCGCGGAGCCCGGACGAAGCTGTCCTCGAATAACCTGTCTGTAGTATCCCTCAAGCTCACCATTTCTCTGAATGGCTCCCATCGTACAAGATTCGTAGTTTCACCTCCACCTTTTACGTATTTTTGAGCTCTACTTACAATAAATTATAAAAAACTTAATAATTTTGTCAAGATAGTTAATAATATTGTGTCAATGTTTATAAAACAGATACTTGACAAAGCTTAAGAAGTTACTTACAATACGGTTAAAAGTCAAAGGTGAAGGTTATGCCAAGAAAAGATTACTATGCAATTTTGGGTGTGGGTCGTAGCGCCCCTGAAAAGGAGATAAAGCAGGCTTATCGGCGGCTTGCCCGCAGATATCATCCTGATGTCAACCCTGGGAACAAGTCGGCTGAGGCCAAGTTTAAGGAGATAAACGAGGCATACGAGGTACTTTCCGACCCAGAAAAGCGGCAGAAGTATGACCGCTTTGGAGACCAGTGGCAGTATGCTGAGCAGTTTGCTAAAGCTGGGCAAGGGGCTCAATGGGATTCCAGCAAGGGTGGCACCTATACCACCTTCGATTTTGGTGATTTAGGTGGAATCTTCGATGGCATCTTTCAGGGCTTTGGAACCGGCTCCGGCACAGGTCGCCGATCAGGCAGAGCCAAGAGTGTGGAGCATCCTGTAGAGGTGACCCTGGAGGAAGCGTATCAGGGGACAAAACGTGTTTTGCAGGTTTGGAGTGATGAACCCTGTTCTGTGTGTGGTGGAACTGGTAGGTTCGCGATGGGGTGCGAAATAAGCCGTGCACTGCCTGTGGTGGCTCCGGCGTTATGAGGAAACCGAAGCGACTCGAAGTCAAGATCCCACCGGGGGTTAAAGATGGTTCAAAGGTTCGCATTGCCGGCCAAGGCAGCTTAAGCCCTGACGGAGTCAAAGGCGACCTTTATCTGGTGGTGAAAATGTTGCCTCACAAGGTATTTGAGCGTAAGGATGATGACCTTCATGTCAAGGTTCCTGTTCCTCTGGGCACGGCGATGCTTGGTGGTGAGGTGCAAGTGCCGACACTTAAAGGCAAGGTAGCTCTTAGGATACCGCCGGAGGCTCAGAATGGCAAGGTGTTTCGGCTGGCTGGGCAAGGGATGCCGCACCTTAACGACTCTTCACGAGGTGACATATTTGCTAAAGTGAATGTGGTGCTGCCGACAAAATTGACACCGCAGGAGAAACAACTTTTCGAGCAGTTACGGATGTATCGTCCTAATTAAGTATTGCCATTGTATTCTTGAGGTGATAAGATATTATGAATTCGGAGAGTTCAGAACCTAGATATGTAATAAGTGTTGCGGCTAGAATAGTCGGCATTGAGACGCACACTTTGCGCTATTATGAAAGAGTTGGCTTAGTGCAGCCATATCGTTCCAAAGGGAAAATTCGCTATTATTCAGAAGTCGATATTGAGCATCTGCGTCATATTAAAACCTTGATGTGCGACTTGGGGATTAATCTGGCTGGGGTGGAGGTGGTGATTCGCATGGCGGAGAAAATGACAGAAATGCAGCGCCGGATTCAAGGAATGGAGTTTGAGATTGAGCAGCTTAGACAAGCTGAGACAGGGATAAAAAGAAAACTAAAAAAGGGAGTTAGCGATGGTTAAAGCAAAGACAGAACTGCAACCTGCTAAATGGCAGATTACGGCGACCACTATTCGCTGTGAATTAGTTGATGATTTTGTCACTATTATGGTCAACAAGGATTGGTCGACTAAATGTGCTTGGTATAACAGGTATAAGCAAAAAGCTCTTGAGGACAAAAAACAGAAATTCGACAGGAAAATCAGGCTCAAGATGGAGAAATGTCAAGGGCCTGAATGCTCCTATGTTATGGGTTACAGAGATAAGCTTATTAAAGAGGAGTTTGGAGGAAAGTAATAGAGACCTATGAGACCGGAAAGATTTACTGAACAGGCGCAGGAAGTGTTAGCTTCTGCCTCACAGATTGCTTATGGTTTAAAGAATAGTCAGGTTGATGTGGAACATGTTCTGCTGGCCATGCTGAACCAGCGGGGTGGCGCAGTATCCGAGTTGTTGCGGAATTTAGGTGTAGACATAGCGGCTGTCAAAAGCCGCGTGGAAAGCGTCGTTGCCGCTTTTCCTAAAGTATCACATCAAACAGGTTCTCATGGTGCTATCCAGCTTTATCCTACACCCAGGTATGCCCGGTTGCTCGATATTGCTGAGCGCGAAGCCAATAGGCTCAACGATGAGTTTATCAGCGTTGAACATTTGCTGATTGCTATTGCTAGCGAAGATACTGGACAAGCGTCTACTATACTCAAGGAATTCAGTGTTGATAAAGAGAAGATTTACCTAGCAATGCAGAACGTACGCGGTGGCCACCGGGTTGACAGCCCAACCGCTGAGAGCAAGTATCGGTCCCTAGAGAAATATGGCCGTGACCTCACCGAGTTAGCTCGTCAAGGAAAACTCGACCCGGTGATTGGACGTGATGACGAGATAAAGCGGGTGATGCAGATATTAACTCGACGTACCAAGAATAACCCGGTTATTATCGGCGAGGCTGGTGTTGGCAAAACAGCTATTGCTGAAGGGTTAGCCCAGAAGATTGCGGCTGGTGATATCCCCGATTCTCTTAAGAACAAAAGAGTCGTTGCCTTGGATATGGGGTCGCTGGTTGCTGGCAGCAAGTTTCGTGGCGAGTTTGAGGAGAGGCTGAAAGCGGTTATGGATGAGATTCGCCAGGCCAGCGGTGAGATTATCTTGTTCATAGATGAGATGCACACTGTAGTTGGTGCTGGAGCTGCCGAGGGGGCTATCGATGCCAGTAACATGTTGAAGCCGGCGTTAGCTCGTGGTGAACTCCAGTGCGTTGGGGCAACTACTCTGGATGAGTATCGGGAGCATATTGAGAAGGACAAGGCGCTGGAGCGAAGGCTGCAGCCTGTGCTTCTCGGTGAGCCGAGCGTTGAGGCGACTATAGAGATGTTACAAGTGCTACGTCCTAGGTATGAAGCCCATCACAAGATAAAAATCGATGACTCTGCCCTCGTGGCTGCTGCCCGACTTAGCCAGCGTTATATCTCGGACAGGTTTTTGCCGGATAAGGCAATTGACCTTATTGATGAGGCAGCAAGTAAGTTGCGCATTGACATGGAAAGCAAACCACCGGATATCAAAGAGATAGATGCGAAGATAAAGTATCTGCAAGATGAGGAAGAGTCGGCCTCTCAGCGAGGAGATTATCAAAAAGCGGCTGAGTTAAGGTCTCAAAGGTTGCAGCTGGAACCGGAGCGTGATGGCAAGGAAGCTGAATGGCGCAAGGAGAAAAAGATTGATAGCGTTGTTGACGAGGAGACTATAGCTGAGTTGATTTCCAAATGGACGGGTATCCCGGTGTCTCGGATGCTGGAGGGTGAGGCTGAGAAGTTGCTTCACATGGAAGATAGGCTGCATGAGAGAATTGTAAATCAGGAAGAGGCGGTTTCAGCCATCTCTGAGGCTATCAGGAGAGGGCGAGCCGGGCTTAAAGATCCCAGGCGCCCCATAGGTAGTTTTATCTTCTTAGGGCCTACAGGTGTTGGTAAGACAGAGCTGGCCAAGGCACTGGCTAATTCCTCTTCGATGATGAAGATGCCATGATTCGGCTAGATATGTCAGAATTCCAGGAGAAGCACACAGTATCTCGGCTCATTGGTGCTCCACCGGGATATGTGGGTTATGAAGAGGCAGGACAACTAACTGAAGCCGTGCGCCGTCGTCCGTTTCGGGTGATTCTTTTCGACGAGGTTGAGAAGGCGCATCCTGACGTTTTTAACATTCTGCTTCAGATATTGGAAGACGGCAGGTTGACTGATGGCCATGGTAGAACGGTTAATTTTAAAGATACCGTGGTGATAATGACGAGCAACTTGGGCACTCAGGAATTTCAGCGTCAAGCCATTGGCTTTTCTCGCCAGGAGAAGAGTGAGCAACAGCGGCTGAGAGGTACCATAGAAACCGCTTTGAAACAGACCTTTCGTCCTGAATTTCTGAACAGGATAGACGACATCATCATTTTCCAGCCACTGACTGAGGAGCACTTGAGGAAGATTGTTGACCTGTTGATTTTGGAAGTTGAGAAGCGTCTAGCTGATCGAAATATCAAATTAGAGCTGGATGATGAGGCAAAGGCCTGGCTGCTCAAGGAAGGCTATGAACCAGCCTACGGAGCTCGTCCGCTACGTCGGGCAATTCAGCGTTATGTGGAGAATCCTCTGTCCAGCCGAATATTGCAGGGCGAGATAAAGGATGGAGACACCGTGGTTGTTGGCGTTGAGGGGGATGTGCTAAGCTTTAGCACCAAAAAGAAAGTCAAGGCAGCTAAATAGTATGACAGACTCCTCTTTCAAAGATGCCGTAACTGCGAATGGAGAAGCCAGACAAGGTTGGTCCAAAAAGGACATTATAGTAAGTGTCCTATCCCTACTGCTTACTATCTCTCTTTGTGTTGTTGCTATTTACTACAAAAATTACCTATTAGATACGAGATATGTAGCAACTTATGGCCTTCTGGGCATGCTAGTTGCTGCCTTCCTTGGTGGAAGTGTTCTAAGCCTTATTGCAATACCTGTTCCCTATTGGCTTCTAGTATTTACTCTACCGTCTATCCTGGCACCTGAGTTGCGAATAGGAGCGCCAGTATTAGTAGGGCTAATATCGGGGTTTGGCGCTAGCTTGGGGCAATTGCTCACCTTTATGATTGGTCAGGGTAGCAAGGATCTCTCCCAGAAGCTCGCTTGTATGGTTAATAGAGGTTTGTATGACAGGGCCATAGCCTGGGCGCAACGGCATGGTTCACTGGCTGTATTTGGTATGTCGGCCATAATAAATCCTTTCCATTTACCTATGACTCTTGCTATGGCGTCACTCCATTTCTCCGGATGGAAGTATTTCCTTTACTCTTTACTTGGCAACTTAGTTAAGAGCTCATTCATAGCATTTTGTGGCTATTTTGGGTTGACTTCGCTTTTCCACTTTCTGGGAATCTAAGAAGGAATGTAATCAAGAATTGCACATCGCTTTATTCTGTTTTGCTGGAATATCGCTTGGTGTAGTGAGCTGGCAATTGGCCGTCTGGTCTGGTGAGATTTCGCAAAAGAGCAAGAGATATAAGGCTGCTGTTGCCTGTGCCCAAAGGCTAGGCAAACCGTTGCTGGTAGCCGGTGGGCCGTGGGGTAACAGGAGAATCCGTCGCTGGCTAAATATACCGGCGCACGGAGACGGTGATGTTTGTCTCGATATTGAGCGGTGTGCTTTAGGGGATCACCCTTACGGGGTTATTGCCGACGTTACCCGGATTCCGTTCTGTGACAAAGTTTTTGGAGCCGTTTTTGCCAGTCACTTACTGGAACATCTGCCAACAATTGATCATGCCAAAAGAGCACTGGACGAGCTCAATAGAGTGGCAGAGGCTGTTTTTGTCGCCTATCCATCGAGGCAATCTATCGGAGCCTGGCTTCACCGCGGGCATAATCTCTGGGTTTGGCAAAAGGACAACGCGCTTTATCTCAAGCAAAGGGGTAATTCAGCAGGCGAGAAGGGGGCAAAGTATCCACTGGTTGACGTGGTTTGCTAAAGAGCTGCCTTGATGAAACTGCCTTCATAAAGGCCGGAAATGTCAACAAGGAACTGAAGATGAGGAGTGTGCAGCAAACTTTGAGAGAAGAAGCCTATAGCTTGGCTGAGCAACTTTTTGAAAGTGAGGAGACGGCTAGTGACTTTGCTAAGCAGCTTTTGGATATTTGTGCTAGAGCTAAAGGCAAGGACTTCCTTATCGTTCATAATCCTGGTGGTTGGGGGCACGCCCAGTTTGACCAATGCCTGAAGTGGGAGAGAAGCATAGTGGCCGGAATTGAAGCTGTCATAGATGATATGGGATACAGTTCGTTCCTGACTCAGTACTTCCGCAGTGGCAAAGGTTGGTGGGAGCGGATGCGGGACTTAAGAGAGCAATTTCGCTTCTTTGCGTCTAAGGCAAGGATAATGGCAGCTTGGCTGCGATTTATCCTCAAGCATGTCAATAATATTAAAGTGATCTTGGTAGGGATAAGCCAGGGAGCTGCCTTCGGTAGTTCAGTTATGCGGCAGTTAGATGGACCTTATCCGGTCTATAGCATTGAATTAGGCTTTCCCTTCCAGTATAAATCATGGCGGATAATTACCGAGAGAACAATAGCGGTAGATAGTAATGGGGTTATCCCCGATGTCCTGGCGCAAGGGAATTTGAGAGTTGGAGCCAGGATCCTTATGGCTGCTCCTTTCAAATGGATGTGGCATCGTCTTAGGGGAAGACGGGTAGCGTTCGCGCATTGCGTCAGTGCTCCAGGGCACGAATACGACTGGGATAATCCTGAGATACAGAAGCCAATCAGAGATTTCCTTAAGACTAATTTTGGCACTAAAAAGGTAGATACAGATTGAGCGCGAGGCAAGAGGAGCTTGGCGAACAGCATCAGGGGGTATTGACTGCCTCGCAAGAGTTGCTTTCTGAGCGTCCGCCCAACCGGTGGGCTATAGAGCATCTCCTGGTGGCGTGGCTCCGATTGAGAAAAGACCAGCTCATCAATGGGTTCTTGACTTTTTTGCCTGTGCTTTGCGTAATAGCTATTACGGTTGGCATTTTCCTCTACAGGGATGAAATAGTTGAATTTCGTAACTATGGCTATTTGGGTGCTTTCTTAGCTAATCTGGTCTCCAACGCTAGTGTTTTCTTACCTGTGCCTGGTGGCTTGATAGTTGTTGCGCTTGGTGCTTTCTTGTCTCCGCTTCTGGTTGGCCTTGCTGCAGGGACAGGAGCTGCTATAGGCGAGATGAGCGGTTATGTATTGGGCTATAGCGGAAGGGTCGTTCTTAAGGACAACAAGGCATATGACAGGTCAGTTCTGTGGCTGAAAAAGTGGGGAGTTCTTACCATCTTCGTCTTTGCCGTAACGCCTTTGCCTTTTGACTTAGCGGCGATAGCCGCTGGCGCCCTGCGTTTTCCCGTGTGGAAGTTTTTACTTGCCTGTTGGGTAGGCAAGAGTTTATTATCTATAGCTGCAGCGCTGGCTGGAGCCTGGGGTTGGGAAATTGTGGTGCCATATCTTAGTTAGTGTTGTCCTTTCAGAAATGCTAAAGATGGAGGTAGGAATTTGAACATGGGAGAACAAAGAAGCTGGCGGGTAGCCCTTCTTCTATCCCTCTTTCTTGGGTTCTTTGGCGCTGACCGTTTTTATATCGGCAGGACGCGCTCGGCGATTGTTAAGCTTCTTATCCTGGGAGGGTATGGTATCTGGTGGCTTAGCGATTTCATCCTTATTGCCAGCGACTGGCGCAAGGATGCTTGGGGTCGGCCTCTAAAGCACTAACGTCGTTTGAGCTTCACTGAGCTTTTTGCTAGATTTATGTGCGGGGCTGTAGCTCAATTGGGAGAGCGTTTGACTGGCAGTCAAAAGGTAGTGGGTTCGAATCCCATCAGCTCCACTTTCTGTAAGCACAAAAGCTTAGCAGCCAAGGTTTACACTCTCTGGGTTTCGTGTTTCTTTCTTCTGATTATAGTAGCAATGCTACCCACTGTTCTGACTAAATAGGCAAGCGGGCAAACGAAAACTGCCATCATAAAGAAGAAAGGCTCATCCTCCAAGCCAGTTCTCTCCCAAAAGCCTTCACCAAACCACTGGATAAATGCCCCGTAAACGAGATTGTGCAAGAGCATACTTACGAGGATTCCTGCAGCGGCAGAGCCTGTCAATATTAGGAACTTTTTGAAGGTTCTGTCTAATTCTGCTTTCACTGCCAGAATTATCAGTGTTAGTCCTAATAAAAAGAAGACTAGGCTAGGAAAGATAACAAACCAAAAACTCACGTGCTGTTGACTCGCTATGAATGGCACACCCGCCACTAGAACGAAAACTCCAACCAGTGCCCAGAATAAGTTTGTTTGTCACCTTCCTCTCCATATCCCTTACACTGGTCGTGCCTACAGGGCGTGTTTTGCTTTAACGAGCCTGAACAGATTGCCGTGTTTGCCGTTCAGCGAAAACAAACCATCAGTGTAGCTAAAGACCCTGTCCTTCATGCCGTCGTGTATTGCCAAAATACCATCTTTCTTTAATACCCTGTGCAGCTCTTCTAATACTGCCCGTTTTTGCCTGACCTCGTGAAAGACATCGCACATCCAGATTATATCGATGCACTCATCGGGTAAGGCGACTTTTGTATCTGAAAGCATTATTACGATATTGGACAGCCCTTCTTTGCGTGCTCTCTTTTGAACTATCCGCAGTTGGCGTGGGAAACAATCTAGGGCGTATACTGTTCCCTTCTTGCCTACAATCTTAGCCGCAGGGATGGCAAAATCACCAGTACCGCAGCCATAATCAAGAAAGCACTGTCCTTCTCTTATTAAGTTATATTTGTACCACAGTCGCCGAATGGCACGTCCGCTGTATAAACTCCTCCACAAAGGCCACCAGTACACCCAAAGCGCATAATGTGTTCTATACAACGGGTTTAATTTTTCGTCAAAAAAACGCTCTATCCTGTCCACGGCTCTCCTCTATTCTTTTCTGGTGCTGGTAAACTGTAACGGCATACTCAAGATGGTCTTGTTTTTTTCGGTATACTGTCAAGTTCGAGGATGGATGACCGATAATATCCCCCAAGATTTTCATTCTTATCTCAGGTGGAGTTTTCTTTCTGGACACAGACTAATTCTGCCGCAGCGGCTAATTATACCACACCGTGTCAATCATCTTGGGTGCAGCGCAAGTGCCGTTTGAGTTTCACTGTGCTTTTTGCTAGA
>JAPLHH010000003.1 GCA_026389735.1 Chloroflexota bacterium
AATCCGTTAGCCATGACTGCCGGCATCGAGACTATCACCATTTTGAAGGAATCAAGCGCCTACCAGGAACTTGAGAAAAAATCATCTCTTTTAGAGAAAGGCATCATCGAAGCGGCAAGTAAGGCCGGAGTAGATATACAGTTGCCTCGAATAGGCTCGATGTTCACCATCTTTTTCACCAAAGACCCGGTCACCGATTATGAAACTGCTGCGAAGGCGGATACGAAGTCGTATGCCAAATTCTTCCACCAGATACTGTCTCAGGGCATATATTTTCCGCCCTCTCAATTCGAAGCCGCCTTTGTATCCGTAGCCCACACACATAGGGTCATTCAGTCCACCATCAGTGCTGCAGAGAAAGCCTTCACTTCTCTTTTATGATTAGCGCCGATTATGCTGCTGCTTCACACAGAAGAGCATAGCATCGAACTACTGGCGAGATACTGGAAATCACGTGGCAGTGGCTCAAGAGAGAAGGGTATGGATTAGGTACTTACCCAACAAAATAGCGTTTTGTGTGGTTAGTACAAGCTCATTAAGGTAAGATAATATTCAGAAACTTGAAATAGATTGTGACAACTTCTATGATATTTCAATCTTCCTCATGACCTGTGTTTTAACTGCGATAGTCAGGAAGGAGTGACGATGAAAAAGGTCTTCGATTACATAGAGGCTAACGCCCAGGTCGCACTTAATGAGTTAGTACGGCTCTGCCGCCAGCCTTCCATAAGTGCCCAAGATGTGGGCATGGCCGACTGCGCCCAGCTAGTGGCGGCTATGCTCCAAGAACACGGCATAGCGGCTGAGATCCTCAGCGGCCCGGATAGCCGCTATCCCTTCGTCTATGGTGAGATTGCCGGTCAGTCGGCCAAAACCATCCTTTTCTACAACCATTATGATGTTCAGCCTCCGGAGCCATTGGAGAAATGGACCTTTCCTCCCTTCGAGCCGAGGATAGAAGAAGGGAAGTTCTACGCCCGAGGAGTCGCCGACGACAAGGGGGATCTGGTAGCCCGACTGGCAGCGGTCAAGGCTCTTAGGAAGATGCGAGGCAAGCTACCAGTAACCGTCAAATTCCTGGTAGAAGGGGAAGAAGAGATAGTCTCCCCCAGCATCGCCCGATTTGTAACAGAGCACCAAGACTTGCTAAAGGCTGACGCCTGCATCTGGGAGACAGGAGCCGTTGCCTGGAGTGGCCGGCCCATTATCGTCCTTGGATGCAAGGGGATGGTCTACCTGACACTAGAGGCAAAAGGGGCGGCTTCAGACGTCCACTCAATGCAGGCCACCTCCGTGCCCAATCCCGCCTGGAGGCTCCTTTGGGCGCTATCTTCCCTTAAGGATCAGGATGAAAACATCCTTGTCGAAGGATTCTCCGATGATATTAAAGGCCAGAGCCCGGAAGAACTAAACGCAATGATGACCGTAGTTCCGTCCCCTGAGGCTGTGCGTGCTCGGGACGAGGCGGAAATGAGAGAGCTGGGGCTATCTAGTTTCCTTAAGGGCCTTTCCGGATCCGAGCGAGCAGCCCGAGACATTTTTGCGCCCACCTGCAATATAGACAGCCTGGAATCTGGTTACTCCGGGACAGGACTCAAGACGATCGTCCCCCATGTGGCCCGGGCAAGGATAGACTTTCGCTTGCTCCCCGACCAGCGAGCTTTGGACATCCTGGAGAAGGTGAGGCGCCACCTAGATAGCCACGGCTTCAACGATGTGGCCATCGTCGAGCCCATTCTATTGTGGGATCCGGCGCACACGCCTTTGGCAGCTCCCTTTGTAGAAGTGGTAAGGGACAGCGCTCGCGACGTCTACGGAATGGAGCCCGGGGTTATCCCATGGATGCCTGCAAGCGGGCCCATCTATTGTTTCACCGACCTGGGCATCCCTGTGGCCGGGGTCGGAGTATCTTATCTCGGCAGCAGGATGCACGCGCCCAATGAACATATCAGGATCAGCGACTTCATCGCCGGAATTAAGCATGTAGCGGCAATCATCTCCAGGTTCGGCTAACCTAGCTTGCAGTAGGTCCAATTCTTTGATTGAATTATGCATGGCAAGAGTGTCTATGGCCAAGCAAATTCCGAAGTCGGGCTGATTCTGTCGAACTACCTTCACCCGTTGTGGCAGCGCGGCTTCACCCAAATGTTTGATAATTACCATAGCCAGAAGACAAAGTCTGAACAAAAGGGCGTAATGTGCAGTTTCTGATGAGTTTCTCCCGGATTACAGCCGATTTACGGTAGACTCCGGCAGATATAAAATGCTCATGCCAGCGCTTACTAGATGACCCTTGGGGAACCGCAATGTCTGTCGAGAAGGTATTGATTTTTCCATCAGTTCTCATGGTGATTGTTCTCAGTGCCATGGCTGGCTGTAGTAGAACAACCCCAGGTGCCATACCTGCCACGGCCAACGAACAGGTGTTAGTGGCCAAAACTATATCTGCCATGACAAAGATAAGTTCCTGTAAATTGGACGTAGATGTGAGCAATACTTACAGTGTTGTTGGAGGGCTTAATCCCGCGAGTAATACTACCCAATGGAAGAGTACTAAGGTTGTCGACATTGCTCGTAGACAGATGAAAATGTCAGCGAACATAGATGACGAGTATTACGGAGGTAAATCCAGTTGGTCCTTTGAGATGTACTTCATTGGTGGATGGCAATATCTGAATTCTATACAACCGTATACTAATAGCCCATGGCTTAGACAGGAGCTTAATGATACGACATGGACCTCTGAAGCCCAGATCTTTCAGCAAATCGAATTGCTCAAATCAGCGGCGAGTGCTACTCTATCGGGGGCAGAAGCCGTTGACGG
>JAPLHH010000036.1 GCA_026389735.1 Chloroflexota bacterium
CAGAGACGCCTATTTATTAAAGACCATGCGCCTGCTGGAGCCGGAAATTCCTGATATTGCTCAGGAGGGTAGCATCGTCATCTATCAGGACACCATTGCCAGCAAGAGCCCCAACATGTGGGTGCAGAACTTGTGCAAAGATTACGGAAGCAAGATGATTCTGGCTGAAGATGTGCGTTCGGCTGAGGACAAATTTATTCTCTGTTTCAGCTTCTTCGACATAAACGAATTGCCCAGCCTTCGCCCTAAGCCGGGCAGCCTCTATGTTTTCAGCTCCAGTGAGCCACATGATGAAGAGCAGGAGATTGATTTCCGTCGTCTGCATAGCTGGCTCGACCATTTTGAGTTTAAGAAGTTTGGCCTTCCAGTGGAGGTGAAAACGCGTTCTGAGGATGGCAAGTTTGAAAAAATCGAGTGGGAAATACCCGAAGGAGAGAGGGGTTTACATGCTTCCGGCCATGCCTGCGGTCCCGACCTGCTCAAGGTGGCTCAAGGAATAAAGCCCAAGGTTCTCATCCCTGTCCACAGCGAGCACCCCGATTTCTACACAGAGCACTTGGTGGAGAGTGGGCTCGAGGTCATTCTTCCTGCTGCAGGCGGCACAATTGAGGTGTGAAGCTACAGACACGTAGATAAAACAGTGGCTTTAGCAAAGGGAGAGTATGATTTAGATACCTACTTTCCCTTTCGGCAGAGATAACAAATGAGATAAATAGCTATACCAGCGCCGCAAATCATCAGAACCAACATAGACAACAAGTATGTCCAGTTTGGAGCGGAACTTGGCGTATCTCGAAGATTAAATGCTTCGTTAATGATACCTGCAACTAGAATTAGAAGTGTTAATGATGCTATTGACTGTGCCCAACAAAATTCGCGACCTCTGGAAAACCAAATTGAAAAGCCTACTATCATAAGGAATATTATGAACAAGGAAATGCCATAACATGGTAACAGTGTTTCATTACCCACAAGAGGTACAATGGAAATGGCCTGCTTACTAGCAGTTTCTGCAATTATTGCAAGGCATGATAGCCCGATATTATAGATTGTCATAATAATAGAGGCACCAAACAGGCCGATAGATAAAGGTGGTGCTGGGCTTTCACCTCTATCTTTTCGATCTCTCACAGACGCAAATCCGGCCCATGCCATAGCGAATAACGTTAACAAGACGGACGCAAATGTCCAACTTAACCCGAGTCCGACAACGTATTCTCGTCCCTGTGCAGGAGAACGTTCCCATAACTGTGCCCAAAACAGCAATACTGCTACAAGTAATGAACTAGCTGTCAAAAAAGTGCGAAGATTCCGCATAGTTTTCACCTCCTGTCGGTGTTTATTGCCATAATAACACACTGTGAAATGTCTGCTCCAGCCCAACTGACCTATGACTTACCAGATCGCCCGTTGTAGAAAGTGACGTCTCGTTCATTTCACAGCACGGCGTAGCATCAAGGAGCCAAGGGCACGCTCTTCAAAATCGGTAAAGAAATAGTGAATATCGAGCGCACGTAAAGACAGCGCCAGGTTTAGATAGAGTTTGGCAACTTGTACCACCTGCTAGAACAAGATGCTGTGATGACCTATGCCAGCTTAATATCGGAGCTGGTTTTGGCTTCTTTGATGAATTGGAGCAGTATGCTGCTGCGCAGGTCGTTGCGGCTCTCCAGCGGGGTTACGAACTTTCCTTTAATCCAGATGTGCTGCGGTTCGACGAAGACGAGCACGCGGGGGCCGCTCATGGCTTCGTCAAGGAACCTGGGGTAGCCGTTCTTGAAGACCTCGCCAGCCTGCTTAACGTAGACCTCGTCCTGGCTCTTCAGTATTCTCTCCAGAAGATGGCTCGCCTTCTCTACATTGCTGTCGGTGGTTATGGGGATGCGCACCTCGTCGAACATGTAGTCAGAGGAAATGGGCTCAAGGCCTGTCGAGTAGTCCTTGGAGTAGTTCAATACCGGCTGGTCCAGTATGATGAGGTTGGGCACGTACAGCAGCCTGCCGGTCAGCTCGCCGCCTAATTTCTCGTCCCCCCCCCACCTCTTCTAGTGTAGTGTGAAGCAGCCCTATGTGCCTGACATCGCCTTTTGTGTTGCCGATGCGGATTCTATCTCCCATGTCGTAGATTTTGGAGAAGGTAATGACAAAGAAGGCGAAAAAGCTGGCTGTGTACTGCTGCAGAGCCAAAGCCAGTGCCAGGGCGAGAACAGGCACATATATGGCTACCTGAGGCACATATATTGCCGCCAGTATGGTGACGGCTACAAATGCCAGAACTGCAATACATGTCATGGCCGTTATGAGCACCTTTGTGCTGCGTCGCTGCGCCTCGGCTTTAAGCACCATGGCTTTTGCATAGCGCCGACCTTCATCGCCTGAAAGACGTTCGTTTTTCATTGCTTTACCGACTGTAATCAATATCGTCTCCTGTTTTAAATTTGAATTCTAGAATGTAGGGACAGGCTTTAGCCCTGTCCGGGGAGGGCAGACCCGAAGGTCTGTGCCTACAGTTTCGATATAATAGAGGTTGGAGTGTTTAGCCCTCCCACCTCTCGAATGTAGGCTCGTCTTTTATGCGTTTCATTATACGTATTTTCGGTTATTTGTCAAGGAACTGTATTCGTTCAGTGCATTAGTGGCTGCTTGCTGTTTTTGTCATTGCGAGGCACGGAGTGCCGAAGCAATCTCGGTGGAGAAGGGAAGGCATTGAGATTCTTCGCGGAGTTTATCCTGAGTGGAGATTCTTTGGTCGCGGAGTTTTATCCTGAGCCCTGTTAGATTCTTCGCTGCGCTCAGAATGACAGGGGCGAAGGACTCCCTCAGAATGACATAACGAAGGACTCAGAATGACACATGGGGCGACCCTAAGGTCGTGGCTACATTGGTAATGCATAACAAAGGGCGGGAAGCAACGAATAATCCAGGCTTATAGAGCCAATGCCAGATTCAAATACAGTTGAGCCGCCTGCACTACCTGTTGAAAGGGAACTGATTCTTCAGGAGTGTGAGCCGCTTCCAGCCGACCAGGCCCCAAGATGATAGGGTCGACACCGGCAGCCCAGAGCACGCTTCCATCGGAGTGGCTCCTGAAATCTTGAGGCTCCCAGGGGAGAGACATTTTTCTGTATGTTTCCTTCAATTTATTTATCAACGGCCGCTCTTCGGAAATCCGGTATCCGGCATGGGTCTCTTCGAATTTGAGACGGGTATTCAGGTCAGGAATGTCGGCACCGGCTGCCTCTACTAATTTTTCCAGCTCCCTTTTGAGCACGTCGAGCCCGGTGTTAGGCGGCAGGTGCAGGTCCAACCAGGCCTCGCAGGTATCCGGCACGACAAAGCCGCCGGGAAATCCTGAAAGTTCCCTGATGTTATAAACCAAGCCGTGAGGCGCCGAACCGGCATACTCCGTGATTTGCAGCAGCAGTCTCAGCATAGCCTCGATAGCATTTTGTCCCAGCTCCGGCATGGAAGAGTGGGCTCTTTTCCCCTCGGTACGTAAAAGTACTTCCAGATAACCGTAATGCCCCAGACAGGGTGCCAGGCTGGTAGGTTCGCCAATCACCGCCCAGGGGAAGCTGTATTCTCGAATCAGCGTTTTGGCGCCGCTGCTGTCTTCCTCTTCGCCAACCACTAAAGCCAGACCTACTGGTGGGGAAACTTTTTTCCTGCCAGCTAAGACGGTGAATGTCTCCATCATGGCGGCGCAGCCTGCTTTCATATCTGTAGTTCCCAGGCCGAAGATGTTGTCACCCTCCTCATGGAAGCCGAAATCTTCGAGGTCGTGGGCAGTAACGGTATCCAGATGTCCTGCAAAGCAAAGGTCTACCTCATCTTTTCCTTCTGGAAAGGCTATCAGGTTAAAGCGGTTCTCATCGACTTCTTGTTTGCTTACCGCCAGGCCATGCTTCTTGAGGTATTGCTCGGCAAACTCGATAACTTCCTCTTCTTTGCCTGATGGGCTGTATATGTCCACGAGGTCCTTGAGAAGCTTTTTCAGCCTCTCAGGTTTTACATCCATTGACTGACTAATAGTTGGCTTCATTGTCCTCATCATGATTCATGTGGTTTTTGAGGAGTTCTCCGGCTTGGTGTTGTCTTTGTTCGGTCGGCGAATGGTTTTGGCTAGCCAAACGTGTTGGCTGCTAGCGGAGAAGCCCATTGCCTTGAAGAAGGCAATAGCTGCCTCATTCTCAGCGTCGGTATCGGCTATGACCATCCTGACTCCATTTTTGCGTAGCCTCTGTTCTAGCTTCCTATACAAGCGAATGCCCAAGTTGGTTCTCTGGAAAGCTTCATCTACCCCTATCCAGCTCAGATATCCGTATTTCTTCCAGGCGGTGCCTTCCTTTTCAATGGTGGTACCTAGTATGAAGCCGACAATTTTCCCATCAGGTTCGGTCTCGGCAACCAGGCAATAATCGGGGTCGGAGGTGAAATAGTCTGTTACCTCATACTGGTCCCACGTCCGGTAGAGGATGGGGAACTCCTCGCTGGTGAAAAGCTGCTCTCCCAGATGATAGACAGAGCTAATGTCATCTATCTCCATCTGGCGGATATTCGTTTCGACTTTCTTCCTTTTAGCCTTTTCCGATGGCATTTATCCCTCCATGTTTATCTCAAAGCGTGTATCCATTAAATTTTCTATATTTTCTTAGGTCCTTGGGGATTTGACAAACCCATGAGTAGTCTCACCCCAACCCCAATGCCGAACATACTTTTGCTGTCCATTAGCTCCTCAATTTCCTATTATTCCTGTTTAGAGCCAAAACGATAAACAAGGACTATACTGCCGATTGCTCCCGCAAGGAAAGTTAGTAGGATAGTGTAGAAGATACAATTGGCAACTGTTTCTGGAAGAAATTCAAGTAGTACAAAAGTAATAGGGATAGCAATAGGAATAGCTCCTGTCAGTATCAAGAACTTCCTCAGTAAACCTGTCATTTTACTTTTCAAGGTCAAAACTAGCAGCACTATCCCAAGTAGGAAAAACAAGACAAAAACTAAAATAGGCATAAAAACTCCGAAGGTAAGAGACCATTGTGCAATGGCTGGGATGGAACAATTCATAGCGATAACTATAAAATCACCAACCAATGCCCAAAATACTAACCAAATTAACTTTTTCAAATTCCTAGCTCTTTGCCTGTTATAAAATAGCAAATCATCG
>JAPLHH010000227.1 GCA_026389735.1 Chloroflexota bacterium
CGGTATCGGTGGTTTGCTAGTCTAAGGTGTAGCTTCGACGGTAATCATGGTTCCCTTGCCGGGATGGGACGAAATTTTGAAGGTGCCGTCGAGCAGATTGGCTTGCTGTTCCATTCTGTGCAAACCCAGCTTACCTTTAGCCGCAAAATCAGCTAGTCTCTCCGGAGGAGAAAATCCTCGTCCGTTATCTGCCACTGTAAGCTTGAAGTTGCTGGTAACGAAGTCCAGAGTCACCGCAGCTACGGTGGCGCCGGAGTGCCGGACAACGTTGTTCAAGGCATCCTGGGCTATCCGGAAGACGATAATCTCAAATTCCGGCGGTAGGCTGTGCTCTCTGCCATTGACTTGCAGCTCAATTTTTATGCCGCTTTCAAGAGTCAGGCTTTCCGCGAGCCATCTCAAGGCGGGCAGAAGTCCTACGTTATCCAGTATGCTTGGCCTCAAGTCACGGCTTAGCCTTCGGACATCGTCGATAGCATGAAGAAGCATATCCAGTATTTCCTCCGCCTGTTTCCTGGCTTTTGGCGCCAGACGGCCGTAATCACCGGTCTCCAGAGCGCGAGCACGATTGGCGATGACCAATAACGACTGTATGGTATCATCGTGCAGCTTGCGGGCTAATCGGCGCCGCTCGTACTCTTGAACTTTGAGCATTCGAGCTAAAGACAGCCATCGGGCGGTTCTCGACCGCTCCAAGGCTCCGCTGTGCTTCAGGCCCGGATGATAGTCCATAGCCACGAATAGGCCGAGCAGCAGGGCTACCAGGGCTACAAGGGAGGTCCTTAAGAGGGATTCAAAGCTGGGCGAGTCCTGTATGGCTCGAGGCAGCGTGGCTGCCAGGAATACAAGCCAGGCTGCCAAAGCACCCTGCAAGCGGAAGACGGCGCTGGCATGAACCAGCGGTATGAGAAAAAGAAAGCTTAATACAAAAATATAGACGCCGTGAGCCGATACGATGTCTTTTGCCCAGGGGAACCAGTTGGTGATGCCAAGATAGCTGGCATTGTATAACAAAGTTAGAAGAGTCATAGCGCCGGCAATTATCCAGAAATGTCGGTTGCGGAGGATGCTCCTCTTTTTCGGAGAGGCAACGTTGGTGACTGTATCCGTACGTATCTGTCTCATTGAATATCGTCCATAGACAGGAAACCAGCACGTAGGCCGGCTATAACGGCTTCAGTGCGTGAGGCTACCCTTAGCTTGGAAAAGATGTCAGCTAAATGTCCTTTTATGGTGCGCAGCTTGATGCCCAGGGCTAAGGCAATGTCTTTGTTGCTCAGGCCGCGAGCTGTTAGCTTGAGGACCTCTAATTCACGGATGGATAGCTTTTCGCCGGCTTCCAGCAATACCGGCCGGGTGGGAAATCGAGCCGCTTGCTTGAGAAGACGCTGCCCTATTGGGGCGGATAGTACCATGTCTCCAGTGGCGACAGCGCGAACCGCCTGAGAAACTTCCTCGCCGAAGGCACTCTTAATTAGGTACCCGGCGGCGCCGGCCTTTAGGATTTCAAGTATGCATTCATCGTCGGTATGGACGGTTAACACCAGCACCGCCACGTTCGGGCAGCTGGCTTTGATTTGCTGTGTTGCCTGCAGTCCATCCAGATTGGGCATGCTGATGTCCATGATGACCACGTCTGGCGTTGTTTGGGTGGCAAGCCTGACCGCTTCTTCTCCGTCGCTTGCCTCACCGGTGATTTCAAAATCGGTTTCCTTTTCCAGAAGGTCCTTAAGCGCTTTGCGCAGCAGCGGATGGTCGTCAGCCAGTACAATTCTGGTCTTGGCCGACTGCCTCCGGGCGGCAAGGGAGGTTGAAGCCTTCGAATTCATCATTTTGTTGAAGTATTCTATCACCAGCAAAGAGCAGGATACAAGAAAATTGACCGTGGGAACATGTAAGCCACGAGGCTTTAGCCTCGTGGTCACGACCCTGAAGGGTCGTGGCTACATTAGCTGGTGCATAATAAGTGACCGGTAGACCTGAAGGGTCGTGGCTACATTAGCTGGTGCGAAGTCAGTGACCGGTAGACCTGAAGGGTCGTGGCTACATTAGCTGGTGCATAATAAGTGACCGGTACACCTGAAGGTCTGCCCCTACATGACATAGGATGGCCATTAGTACCCGTCCAATAGAACCTTGTGCGCATCTTAGAAGACCTTTAAACTAAGAGGTAGTAAAAAATGAAAAAGGAGGTAATTAATTCATGAAAAAAGGTTGGGGAATGGTCAGTTTCATATTGTTTTGCATAGGCCTGGTACTATCTGTCATCGGAGGTTTAGTAATTCCCGCAAATGTCATCGTTGTGATGGTACTGGTAGTCTTCGGTCTGATAATCGGGATTATCCATGTTGTCTATGCCAAAGAAATTAACACCTTGCATACCTTACTTCTGGCTACCATAGCCCTGTTGGCGATGACGGCTGCCTTCGCTCCCATTACGGTCCTGGGCGCAGGTAACTTAGTTGGCAGCATGCTCGTGAACTTTGCTGCGCTGATGGCACCAGTGGCCCTTATCGCTGCAATAAAGGCACTGTTAAAAATAGGTCTGGAGAAGTAAGCTTTTAATCTGGTAGGCTTGTTCTTTAGGTTGAGGAATTTCGTTCTCTAAAGTCGCAACTGAGTTCGGCTGGGGCTACCCCCAGCCGCGCTTTTTAATATGAACTTATCAGGAGGTAATTATGAATGTATTTGATGAGGTCAAAAAGGCTTTGCGCAAAGTGAATCCGGGGCTTGATGATAATAAGATGGTCTCGAGCGCCTTGCTGAAAGACGATTTAGACATTGATTCTCTGGACCTGGTTGAGGTAGCAATGACGCTCGAAGATGTCTTCAGCTTAACGCTGCAGGAAGACGAAGTAGATAACATTAAAACGGTCGGTGACATCGTCTCATTAATCGAAGCCAGGCTAAAGGTACGAAGTGCTTAACCGGGTTGTAGCCACCGGCTACGGAGCCATTACGCCGCTCGGACTGAATGCTGAAGATACCTGGCGTAACCTGGTTGACGGTGTATCGGGCGTCGGTTATATCAGCTTGTTCGATACTGCCGATTTTAAGGTAAAGATAGGCGCCGAGGTTAAAGATTTCAACCCGATTGACTACATCGACCCCACGACGGCACGGCATACCGACAGATTTGCACAGTTTGCCCTTGCTGCCAGCTTGCAGGCTATCGAGTCTGCCGGGCTTAAGATAGATGAAAGTAATAGATATGATGTCGGCATACTGGTGGGCAGCGGTGTTGGCGGCCTGGATTCCGTGACGAAACAGCTTGAAATCCTGTCTGCCAGAGGGCCGTCTAGAGTCAGCCCGTATCTGGTGCCGATGATGATAGCTGATAGCGCTTCGGCTCAGGTGTCGATAAAAACGGGAATTAGAGGGCCGAATTTCAGCCTGATTTCAGCATGTGCCACGGGAACGGATGTCATCGGGATTGCCTATAAGATGATCAAATGGGGCGAGATTAAGATGATGGTTGTCGGTGGAGCTGATGCTGCCGTTACTCCTATCGGGCTTGCCGGCTTCTCACAAGCCGGAGCACTATCCAGAAATAGCGAGCCCCAGAAGGCGTCGAGACCTTTTGACAGGGAACGCGACGGCTTTGTTGTCGCTGAGGGTGGGGCTGCCTTAATCCTGGAGAGCCTGGATTGTGCCAGGTCGAGAGGTGCCAACATTTTGGCCGAGGTTGTTGGCTACGGGGCGACATCCGACGCCTTCCATGTTACGGCTCCGCTGGAGAGCGGCGAGGCAGCGGCCAGGGCGATTGAGCTGGCTTTAGCCGAGGTGGACCGTGATGAGGTCGGTTATATTAATGCGCATGGGACATCAACACCGCTGAACGATGCCAGCGAAACCAGAGCCATCAAGAAGGCTTTCGGTGACAAAGCATATAAAATACCGGTCAGCTCTATAAAATCCATGCTCGGTCATATGATGGGCGCTGCCGGTACGATTGAGGCAATCACATGCTGCCAGGTGATAAATAAGGGAATTATTCCGCCGACAATAAATCTGGAACATCCCGACCCGGAATGTGATTTGGACTACGTGCCGAACGTGGCCAGAGCCGGCGATGTTCGAATAGCTCTATCTAACTCTTTCGGTTTTGGCGGTCACAATTCAGTTATTGCCATTAGCAGATACAATGGGCAGTAAAATGGGGACATCGGCACAGACTTCACGAACTGCCATCGGCGTTGACATCATCGAGATAGGGCGAATCAACCGTGCCATATCCAGGTGGCATGATTCTTTCCTTAAGCGCATTTATACCCAAGCAGAGTTGGAGGGCCCTCACAGTATCCCCAGTCTGGCTGTTCGATTTGCCGCCAAGGAAGCCGTAATGAAGGCGCTTGGAACCGGTATCAGAGGGGTGGGCTGGAGAGATATTGAGATTCTTACCAATGGAGATGGCGCTCCTGTAATCAGACTTTACGGGCGGGCTCTTCAGAGAAGCACAGAAATAGGCATTGCCCAATTCGATATCAGTATGTCCCACAGCAGAAAATACGCCATTGCCTTCGTCATCGGTCATGCTAAATAACTTTGCCGTTTGTGACTTGCTCGATATTGACTACCCCATCATTCAGGGTGGGATGGCCTGGCTTGGTACAGCCGAGTTAGTGTCGGCGGTATCTAACGCCGGTGGACTGGGAGTAATCGGCAGCGGCGATGCCCCAACAGAATGGCTGCGGGAGCAAATCAGGCAGACCAGGGAGCGGACTGACAAGCCATTTGCCGTCAATATAATGATGATATCGCCGTTTCTGGCAGACAATCTGAAGCTTGTTCTGGCCGAGAAGGTAGGCATACTCACCTTTGGTGGCGGCAACCCCGGTAGTTATCTGGCCGGCTTGAAAGAAGCCGGCATAAAGGTGATGCCGGTTGTTTCCAGTGTGGCTCTGGCACGGCGCCTGGAGAGGCTCGGCGCCGATGCCGTTATCGCCGAGGGTATGGAATCGGGCGGCCATGTCGGCGAGACGACCACCATGGCTCTGGTGCCACAGGTAGCCAGCAGCCTTAAAGTACCTGTCATAGCTGCCGGTGGGATTGCAGATGGCCGCGGGCTGGTTGCCGCTTTAGCTCTTGGTGCTCAAGGTGTGCAAATGGGTACGCGTTTTATTTGCTCCGAGGAATGCATTGCCCATCCAAGGTTCAAGGAGCAGATTATACAGGCTCATGACCGGGCTACAATAGTAACCGGTGTGTCGACAGGTCACCCTGTGCGCTGTTTGGAGAACAAGTTGACGTACCAGTTCACGGTACTGGAAAAGGCTGGGGCATCTAAGGCTGAGCTTGAGGAACTGGGCAAAGGGAAAATGTTTTTAGGAGTCATGCAGGGTGACATTGAACAAGGTTCTCTTATGGCTGGTCAAATAGCTGGACTGATAAAAGAAGTAAAACCGGTAAAAGCCATCATCCAGGATATAATGGCTGAAGCGCAGCAGGTGATTGATGGTTTAGGTAAGTGCAAAACGAAGGGATGAAGATTTGGTAACAAAGGGGAAGGTAGCCTGCGTTTTTCCGGGACAGGGGTCTCAAGCTGTGGGGATGGGATTGAATCTCTATACGCAATTTCCTTCAGCTAAAGACGTTTTTGATGAGGTGGACCAAACATTAGGTTTTTCCCTGTCTCGCTTGTGTTTTGAGGGGCCGGAAGATGAGCTTACGCAGACGATAAATGTTCAGCCGGCAGTATTGACCGTCAGTATCGCTTGCTTGAAGGCCGCCGAGGAAATCATAGGCAGCAGCTTACCACTACCAGACATTGTCGCGGGTCACAGCCTGGGTGAATATACCGCCCTGGTCGTCGCCGGTGTGCTGAGTTTGTCTGAGGCGGCGCGTTTGGTTCGCGAGAGAGGACGACTGATGAATGAAGCTGCCAGAGTAAGCCCCGGCGGCATGATTGCCGTGCTTGGACTTGATGAGAAAACCGTCGGAGATATATGTATTTCCGCTGACACCGAGATTTCTAATATCAACTGTCCCGGCCAGATTGTGGTGAGCGGTGCGGAAGAGAAGCTGGCTGAATTCAGGAGATTAGCCGAGGTAAGGGGCGCTCGTCGAACAATTCGACTGAAGGTAAGCGGGGCCTTTCATTCCCGGTTGATGCAGCCGGCAGCCGAGGGTTTTAAAAAAGCCATCTCTGAATTTACGTTCAGTGAACCTTTGATTCCGATTATGGCTAACGTCACGGCAAACACAGTTATTGATGCAAAGGCCATAAAAGAAGAGCTGGCTGACCAAATCATACATTGTGTCCAGTGGCAGGCGTCGGTTGAGAATATGATAGCTAGTGGTGTGACCAAGTTCGTAGAAATAGGGCACGGACAGGTGCTCGCTGATTTAGTTAAGCGCATCAACCCGGCAGTGCCGGTGCTAAATATAGGTGATGTCGATATTGAAAAGCAGGTTGAAAAGTGGTGGACGGAGCACAGGAGAGAGCAAATAAGAGGCCTGGTTGACAAAGCAATACAATCCGAGAAATCGTCTCGAATAGAGTAGTCTGCTAATGGCTGTTGATTACAACAAAGAAGGGAAAATCGCTATTTTTAGCTTGAATCGTCCCGAGGCGCTGAATGCCATCGACCCGGAAAGCGCTGAGGAATTGAGCAAAGCCTTTGACGATTTCAAAGAGGATGACGGCTTACTGGTTGGCATCATTACCGGTGCCGGCAACAAGGCCTTTTCCATCGGGGCTGACGTAAAAACGATGCTGCCCAGGCTGAAAAAATATAGTAGGCAGCAGAATTCCGGGCCGCTAAATTTCATACGGGCACTCAATTCGTGGAAACCGATGATTGCAGCTATAAACGGTGCCGCCCTCGGTGGCGGCCTGGAAATAGCGCTGGCCTGCGATTTGAGAATAGCTTCGGAAAACGCCATCTTTGGAATGCCAGAAGTTACACTTGGACTTATCCCGGGTTGGGGAGGGACACAGCGTTTGCCCCGGATTATACCTTTTGCCAAGGCTGCCGAGCTTCTGCTTACAGGAAAGCCCATTAGCGCTCAGGAAGCTTATCGAATAGGATTAATCAATAAGGTTGTACCTTTTTCGGAGCTTATGACCACCGCTAAACAGATAGCTGAGACGCTATGCCGGCGGGCACCGTTGGCAGTGAGAGCAGCTAAGCAGGCTATGATTCTATACTGAGAAACGACAGCCTGTTTTTAAGGGGAAATGAAAGCTAACAGTCAGATAATAATAGCTGTGGATGCTGCTGGTGGCGACTATGCACCGCACGAAGTAGTTAAAGGAGCCGCCGCCGCTGCCGAGGAATATGGGGTTCATGTTGCCCTGGTGGGAAGAAAAGCATTGCTCGAGAAGTTGCTCAGGCGCTATCCGGTGGAGCCAAGCCTGACTATAATTGAGGCCACCGAGGTTATCGATTGCAACGAGTCTCCGGTTCAAGCAGTACGCAGTAAACCGGATTCATCGATTGTAGTGGGGACTAAGCTGGTACATGATGGATTTGCCTCTGCTTTTGTTTCCGCGGGAAACACGGGGGCGGTGGTGGGCGCGGCATTTCTAAATTTGGAAAGGATAGAAGGTGTCCAGCGTCCGGCACTGTGCGGCGTGGTTCCCGTTGATTCTGGTAACCCGGCACTGCTCATTGACGTCGGCGCTAATGTTGATTGCCGGCCGGAGTTCCTGGTGCAGTTTGCCCAGCTTGGGACCATTTTCGCCAGAGGTGTTCTCGGTATCGACTCGCCGCGGGTGGGTTTGCTCGACGGCAGCGACGAAAGGATTGAACCCAATCTTTTAACCAATGAAAGCCACAAGTTACTCAAAAGGACCAATCTGAATTTTATCGGGAGCGTGAGTGGGCAGGATATTCTAAAGGCGAAAGCTGATGTGATTGTTACCGATG
>JAPLHH010000247.1 GCA_026389735.1 Chloroflexota bacterium
GCTCAGGGGGCAAATCGTCAGGATGCAATGGAACGCCTTGTGGAACTGATCCGCAAGGCTGCGCAAAAGCCCCAAATCCGCCGAAAAACAAAGCCTACACGCACTTCAAAGATGCGTAGGTTAGAGGCTAAGCACCACCGCTCCAAGACCAAACGCTTACGCCGTACAGTCCCGGAAGGATCTGATGTGTAATAAGTCACCTATTTATCTGGTAACAAAAACTCAGATTGTTACCGGTTGCACCTTTTAGCGGTTAGTTGGATCATATTACGATGAAAAGGAGCCATGGGTATATGTGCTGCGAAATATGTTGACTCCTTTTTTGGAACTGACTAAAATAGTCGTGTATTCGGCTGGTCGGCTTAAGTCCGATCTCTGAAAAAACGAAGGAGAGGTAGATGAAAAAACCATTCAAGTTTCTCATAGCAGCTCTCATTGCTTTGGTCGTAGGTGGCGCAATCGGATATTTCACTGTCGATCCCATGCTTAATCTCATCACAAACATTAGCGGGGTTCAGAACGGACCGTGGGGTACCAGCCTTGCCGCGACTATAGGATAGAAGGTAAGGCGCCTGACACCCGGTGGTGGTCTATCACTGCATATGGCGAGGATGATTTCCTGATACCCAACGACCAGGGGCGCTACTCGTGGAGTTGTACCGAGATAAAGTTGGAGCCGGACGGGCGTTTCAAAATCTACTTGTCCAAGACACCGAAGGAAGGCAATTGGCTGCCTACAGGTGACGCCAAAGAGCTGTCTCTTTCGCTCCGCCTGTATAATCCCGGGCCTGCTTATTATGATCATGAGTCCCTAAAGACAGTCGAGCTGCCACACATTATCAAGGAGGGCTGCAAATAATGAAGAAGTGGATAGGATGGACGGTATTAGCCATTTTTGTTATGGCTATCATTGTAAATCTTGTCATGGTAATCAGGATACCCAATGACATCATGGATATTACACTGACGCAGAGGTTCAATTTTCCCAGCAACCAGTGGGTTTTTGCCCCGCCAGCTACTCATGAGAGCAGAACGATAGTTAGACCATCGCCTGATCTTCTCTATTCACTCTGCTGCTATGACATAAGCCGGTACCCGCTTCGTTTGACTGCGGTTATACCTGACAACTATTGGTCTATCTCAGGTTTTGCCATGAATACAGACAATTTCTTCGCCATCAATGACCGACAGGCGAAGTCGACCCCGATTGAGATAGTTTTAGTCCGGAAGGGCATGACGTATCAGGATTCAACAGGGAAAGTACGCGTCATAGTTGCGCCCACCGATAGGGGTATAATCTTAATCCGGACTGTTATCACCAGTAAGGCTGATTTGCCACGCCTCACCGAAATCCAAAAGAAAGCTACCGCTGAGCTAGTGGGAGCACCGGCCAAAGAGGAGGTGACTAAACCACCAGCTGCTGGTGGGCTCTCGTTTGAGGCTGCCGAGTATGCGAATGCGGAGTATGGCTTCTCCATCAAATATCCTGCCGCTTGGGCGAAGGGGCAGCCGGTTGGAGCACAGGTCTTCACTGCTGCAGCATCTGCCAAGGTCCCAGTGATAACCGTCAGCGTCAGAGAGGCTGCCAGCTTTGCCGATGCACTAAAGATCGGGCTGGCGGAAGCTGGCGGTTCGAATATTAGTGTTGGGTCTGAGACACAGACGAAGCTGGCTGATGGCACCGAGGCTATGATAGCCAAAGCTGATTGGACGGTTAAGGCGGGCTACCCAGGCGAGACCTTTGCCCTGGGAGTGCAAAAGGGCGGCAAGTGGATTGTGGCTACAATAACCACTGTGGCTATGCTTGTCCCTTACGATGAAGCTAAGTTCTCTGAAATAGCCCATACTCTACAATTCAAATAGCAAGCGCTGGTTGCTGGGCAGAACATTTGCCGCTGCCGATGACGGCTAATATATGAGAGGGTAGAACAAGATAAGGGAGCCACTGGGGGATGCTAGTTCCGGCGTCAATGTATCTGAATTAATTTTCTATGATGTACGACTACATAATCCCTGATTATGAGAAGGCTGCCTTTATTACCATTGATGTCCAGCGC
>JAPLHH010000263.1 GCA_026389735.1 Chloroflexota bacterium
TGGGCTTCATCAATTTGCGTCTGCAATTGCCTGGTTGCTGACTGGATGCCTTGTCTAATTTCAACCTGATTCTGGATGCTATTGACCTGAGTCTGTAAGGTAAAGTTTTGCCTGTATTTCTGCAGTGTTGAGATGCCAAACATCAAAAGCATGGCCACGGCTACCAGTATAAATGCCCAGGAAACGAGTTGAATTATTGGAAATGACTTGGGCAGATAAACTTCAGGCGTGACATTCAGGTTGACCCGTGACGGGCTGATGTCAACCCGTGCCTGTCTCAGAGCTAGGCCGATATTAGCCGCATATTCACTTGTATTTAGACTATCGGCATAGGATAACAATTGGGGCAATGGCTTAACTCGATACTCCAGTGTTTCTGCCAGCATCGCACCCAGCTCACCGCTGACAAAAGCTGCTACTTTGTTAGTGATTTCGCTTCCCTTGTGACTTGAGTTATAGAAGGCAATTGTCCTGTCCAGCTCTTCTTTTACCTCGGCTATTTTCTCATCTGGCGAAGCTGCTTCAGCCGGGAAAGGCAAGCTTCGGAGTAATTCGGGTATGCCGTCAATCACGGCAACGATGTCAAATCCAAATGGCTGGGCATTTATTATTAGAGCATCCTTTTCATCGGCAACTCTGGCCAGGGCCAGCGGCCTGACATCCATGACCTCAGGTTGTAACCCTGCCTGATGCAACGTTTCTAGCATGGCATCAACAGTATTGCGGGGCAAGCCGACGATACAGATAGCGGTCTCTACGTCTGATATGCTGATTGTCTGCCATGATGTATAAAGCTCGTTCAGAGGTACCGGCATCGCCCCTTCCATTTCCCGCCGAGCTGCCTCGGCTAGCAGGTTCTTCGGCAATTTTGGCACGTTGACCACGCGGTATATAGAATGAATGCCGCTGATGCCGACCGCAACTCTCTTTTCGCCGATGCCATGTGCTGCCATAAGCTCGCTGATACGCTGGCCCACAGTAACCGGGTTGATAATAACGCCATCATGTACCAGGCCTGTCTCCAGCGGTAAGCTGGCTGCCGTTTCCACCTGCCTTCCCTTGACCACCATCAATTTTATAGAGTTATCTTCAATGTCCAAAGTGACCATGGCTGCTACTTACCGCCTTCATAACAAAGTACATCAAATACCAGCATGGCTGTGTCGTACTCCTCTTCCACTCCGGTAACTGTAAATGTCACCTGCTTGATCTGTGATGTCGGGAGCTTCGAATCCAGTGCCAGCAGGAAGTTCTGGAACTTGGGCACCTGCCCTTTGAGGTTAAGCGTAATAGTCAATACCGGACCTATACTTCCAGTCGGTGTCGAAGTTGCTACCTTGGTTCCTGTGACGTATATATCGTTGACCTCAGCCAGTTCCAGCAGGGTGTCGAGTATTTGTGGCGTCCCGTTGGAGCTTGGAAAAGCGGCTTTAGCCGCCTCATTCTCTGCCGTAACTTGTGCCAGATCAGCTTCGAATTTAGCTTTTGGCGTTTGCTGTGTGGATAGGATTTTCTGCAGGTTACCCAGGCTGGAAGTTAGCTGCGCTTGCCTTTCCGGCTGTTGACCATTGATTATGAATATGGGGACGAATATGACCAGGAAAACGCCGATAAGCAGCACAAGTTGGCTGACACGGCCCATCTTGGGCAGCCTATCCAGAAAGCCTTTCTTCATTTCCGATTCAGGTTCAGTCATTTCGATTACCCAGTTTTATAGATTTCTTTCCTATGGCCCACATATTGAATTATTATATTATCACCTTCCACTGACTAAACAACCCTCCAGTCTCCTATACGCAATTTGAATGTCCCTTTGAATTCGCCGGCTAAAGGCTCTGCAGCGACTTGCTCTAAATTACTAGCTAGCCAAGCAATCCTTTTCAAAATTCTCCGGGCTATTAGTTTATCAACATTCTCAATGTCTTTTATGGCACCTTCAGTCCAGACAATATTAGCCAACTATTTTTACTACCTCTTC
>JAPLHH010000319.1 GCA_026389735.1 Chloroflexota bacterium
CTGGTCACACACGACATTACTAACAGAAGCGAAGTTATAATAAGTATGTAAAAAATAATGCTCAGCTTTTTCATCTGCCTGCTCCTCGATAAGTGTCTACTTTGCAGAATACGTCGATTGCAACGAGTTGTCAAACGGAAAATAGAATTGGCTGAAAAGATGGCTAAGGTGGTGTGTAGCCTATGCTGATGACCACCTGGGGGATATGTGATGACGGTATGCTTGTGGCATTTTGAATGGTTTCTTGCTCACCAGAAGTTAGTTTGGTCTTAAAGTAACATCCTAAGTCGATTGCCGATGCTTGAATAAGCATATTGCCGGCCACAAAACCTACTTCCAACTGAGCGAACTCCTGCCCCACAGCGGAAGGCTCAAGGCAAAGTATGACATAGCACGGCGCCTGACTTAGGCCACTGACAGCAGACCGCAGGCTGTCTCTGACATCATTAGGATTTATCCGCTCTATCCTGTGGTCTCTAGTAGTCAGGTCTGCATCGGGATTTCTATTGTGATAACGGTAAACCCCATTTTCATTTACTAAATAGATGGTTCCGGTCAAAAAATATCTGGCCATGGCTGAAGGAACTGTTAAGCCCATCCTGCCATTCGAGCTTACGTGGGGGGTGCAGCCATATCCTGCCCATAGAATCTGCGAGATTTGCTGCTTGGTTAAATTTGTATGATTGAAATTGCTGGTGTATTTTAGATTAGCCAACACCGTTTCAAGTGCGTCATCACCGGTAGTTTTGGGGTCCGGTAGCCACCCGTCCTCACCCTCCGGTACCGAAGAATATGCTACCAGTTCGGAGGTTAGTCCTCTAACATCCTGTACTCCAAAATATAGCTTCGACCTCATGGGACAGCTGGAAACTGGCAATCCAGTGCTCCCCCATAGAGAAACAGACGCCAGTATTGCCGGCATATACGATAAGCCGGCGTCAAAATCAAGCTCCCTCTCATAATTAATTACGAAAGCACCCCTGTCAGCGACATCCTTTGAATACCAGCTAAGCGAGTTACGGCTTGGGTCATACAAATATGTCGCAGTCGATGTAGCCACATAAATGTCCCTAAAAGCCCCGGTGACTGGAGGCTTTCCGGCAGCCCATAAAATATTGCTTAGCTGCTGGTCGCTGGCGGTACCAGTGGGATTATGCTCTGAATATCTACTATTTAAGCAGAGCTCCACAGATTTATCGGTGAAGATTGGTTCGAGGAGAGAAATTTTAGATTCCACGCCCGGTGTAGGAGGCGCTGGTGCTGGCTCGATTTGACCTGGAGCCGAGGGTGTAAGACAACCACTAAGCAGAATCACAATGATAACTGGAACCGAGACCAATAGCGCTTTTTTCATTTAAGCCTACCCGACCGATTAAAGTATCAGTATAACAAGATTCCAATTGCGGTATCAATGAACCCATAAGATATATACCTTGCTTGCTAATTAAAAAAGTGTGGGGCATAATGACATCGTGGATAAAAATAATTCGCGATTATGGACTAATGGGTTTTTGGGCTTCTTAGGACTGTTAGGATTTATGGCCTTCACAATTCATAATCCGTGGCAATTGTTTTTCTTTGCCTTCTTTGGCTTCTTCGCTTACTTCAGGTATTTGAAGAATGGGCTTAAATATCTTGGCATATTGGGAGCGATAGGAGTTATCGTAGGCATACTTGGTGTATTGGGCGTGATTTCAGTTTAATCCTCCG